>NZ_CAIWNH010000402.1 GCF_903913935.1 uncultured Mucilaginibacter sp. | reverse complement strand
CCAATTCCCTGATCAGTTCCACCGAAATATCGTCGGCCAGCAAAGGGCCGAGGTGGAATATTTGGGCATCAACATCCGCCAACTGCTCTATCGTAAAAGGGTCGGCTTTTTGGGTTACCCGCTGGCTGCGCTCATCCTGATTTTCAGCGTAGATGTTTTCGAAGAATACGGTATTGGTGCTGGGCTGAACTTTTACCTCAATACCTTTGGTGCTAAGATCTTCCACATACCTCATTTCCTTTGCCGCCAACGCCGTAACCAATAGGTAGTTTACATCAAACTTACTTAGCGCACACGAGAAATAATACGCCGTACCGCCTGGCATAAACAGCACCGACCGGCTGTTAACCACCTTATCCGAAGTAATATGCCCTACACAACAAATATCGTACATACATTTTTTATAATCGGGCAAGATAGGAATAAGTCGGGAAGTCCGAAAGTCGGTGAAGTCGGGAAGTACCGAAAGAAAAAAACAGCTTATAAGGTTTGACCCTATCGTATTTTCACCCAGTCTGAATATGTCGTTTCTTTAGACACATCTCTCGGGCTTTCAAAATCAAGTTTGTAACCGTCGGGATCAGTAAAGCAAACAACCTACATGTTATTGCCAACAAACGGTTCCTCTATCTTAACACCTTTTGCGGCAAACTCGTGGTACAGGGCAAGAGCGTCTTCCCATTGGAAGCAGATAGAAATACCTTTCCCCTTTGGCCCTTCAGCATCAAACTTCTCCTTGTCACGGGGCTCCTGCAACATCAGCGACACCGCTTCCCGCGTTAACCAGCCCCATTCTATTTTGCCGCGGGGCGTCCACTGGTTAGTGAGGGTAAACCCCAGCTGGTTTACATAAAAGTGCAGGGATGCGTCCATATCTTTTACCATAAAGAAGGGGACGGTGAGGCGGATGCTGGGGGAAGCTTCCATACCAGCGGTTGTTTTGCAGGACTAATTTAGCGATTTAACTAAATTTTCAAAAACTGCTCCGGATTCCTTCTTTTAACTGCGGATTGGAGCTTTAGCGTATGGCAAGGCCAACCCTATCAAGCTTTATCTTAAATTTATGCCCTGTCCCCCGCTTGTGGCTTCGGCCTGTTTGAGTTAACGAACAAAGCCAGATTCAGAAGCGAAGGCCATACCCAAGGGAACAGACCCTGTGGCAATCAAGCGGGTAACAAAAAAGGGCCAGCCTATCAGCTAACCCTTTCAATATTTCAATAAAAACTATTTAATCACTGTATACCGGGTAATCAGTGTACCCCTTTTCATCCGCAGCATAAAACAAATCCATTTTTAAATCAGCAGACAATGGTTTATCACCTTCAAAACGTTCAACCAAATCCGGGTTATTGATAAAAGGACGACCAAACCCTATCATATCACCCAAACCGCTTTGCAAGTCGGCTTCAGCGTGTGCAAGATCATAGCCACCAGCCAGGATAACAGTATTGGTAAAAGTATGGCGGATAGTTTGTTTGATAGCCAAAGGCACCGCAGGCGCACCCATTGCGGAGTGGTCGACCACGTGGATATAGGCGATGCCAATGTTGTTTAGCTGCCTTGCCAGGTACTGGTAAGTCGCGTCGATCTCAGGGTAATGCGGCATATCACTGGCCACGCCGTAAGGCGATAAACGGATGCCGGTTTTATCTGCACCGATAGCGGCGGCCACTTCTGTAGCCACTTCTATCACAAAACGGGCCCGGTTTTCGATGCTGCCACCATAATTATCTTCGCGTACGTTGCTAAACGGCGACAGGAATTGCTCTAACAAGTACCCGTTTGCGCCATGCAGTTCAACACCGTCAAAACCTGCTTCGATAGCGTTTTTTGCAGCGGCAACAAATTCGGCTTTGGTTGATACCAGTTCTTCGGCAGTCATAGCTTTTGGGGTACCCATATCCTGCATTTGCAGGCTGTCGGTCCACATCTTGCCGGCAGCTTTTACAGCTGAGGGACCAAGCAATACTGCTCCTTCTGGCAAATTTGCCGGGTGACCGATACGGCCTGAGTGCATAAACTGGATAACGATCTTTCCGCCTTTGGCATGCACAGCCGAGGTTACTTTTTTCCATCCTTCAACCTGTTCTTTACTAAAAATACCGGGGATGCGGGCATAACCCAAACCATTAGGCGAAGGTGATGTACCTTCGGTAACGATCAGGCCGGCACCGGCGCGCTGGCCATAGTATTCGGCCATCAGGTCATTTGGCACATTGCCAATTGCGCGGCACCTGGTCATAGGCGACATTACTATGCGGTTTTTTACTGCTATACTCCCCACTTTTGTCGGGGTGAATAATTTGTAGGCTTCCATATTTCTTTCTCTTTTTATAGTTTTACTGTTGTGACGCCGTAAAAGTATAACAATTAATTTAGTAAACCCGGTTGACTTTTAAATATGACAGACTTATGAAAGATCTTCGGAAACATTATAAATAGCAGGCGTGCTTTTTTGAGGGATGGGGATGCAAGGAATTCAAAAAATGGCGATCATACTGATAAACAATTGTATATCGGAGCCAAAAAACGACAAACACAAATTTTTTACCAATTTTAAAGTTTTTTTATTGACAATCATCAATCCTTGATCGTTAATCTCTACCCAAAACATTATCTTTTATCGAAATATTTATAATATTTATCTTAATTTGCAATTAAAATTAAAAATTTATTAATTTTTTTAGCAATTTATTCGTTTTTATACAAAAACACTTCATAAATTACGATTTTTAAAAGTAACTGGTTTATTTTATACAATTATTTATGCAGGAATCAGCTTATTTTGACAAATACAGCCCCATTAGCGGGGTGTGGGACGAAATGTATGGCCAAAATGCCCTCGTGCGCGATCATTACCGCAAGGTTATTGAGTACATTTCGGGAGAATCGGCAGATGACCTTAACAAAAAGGAAGAGTTAGCCAAGCGGCTGTTCATGAGCCAGGGCATTACCTTTACCGTTTATAACAGCGGTGAGGGGATCGAAAAGATCTTTCCGTTTGATATCATCCCCCGCATCATTACCGGAGATGAATGGGCCTTTGTGGAGAAAGGTATTAAACAACGCCTTACCGCGCTCAACCTTTTTTTAAAGGATGTTTATAACAACCAGTTCATTATTAAGGATGGCATTGTACCGATAGACATTATTTATTCCTGCCCGCATTTCCTGCGCGAAATGTACCAGCTACAGGTGCCCTATGATATTTATGTTCACATTTCGGGTATCGACCTGATCCGCGATCACGACGGTACGTTTTATGTTTTGGAGGATAACCTGCGCACCCCTTCGGGTGTAAGTTATATGCTGGAGAACCGGGAGATCACCAAACGCCTCTTCCCCGATCTGCTGCCTAAATGCGGTGTTCGAAGCGTAACCGGGTATCCATCCATTTTATATAAAAACTTGCTGGCTTTGTCGCCGCGGCAGATCAACAACCCAACCATTGTACTGTTAACGCCGGGTATATATAATTCAGCCTATTTTGAGCACACCACCCTTGCCCGCCTGATGGGCGTTGAATTGGTTGAGGGCCGCGACCTTGTGGTGAACAACCATAAGGTTTATATGAAAACTACCACCGGCCTGCAACAAGTTGATGTGATCTATCGCCGGGTGGATGATGAATATCTTGATCCACTGGTATTTAACCCCGGCAGTATGCTGGGTGTAGCAGGGCTGATGGGCGCATACCGCAAAGGGAATGTGGCCATTGTTAACGCGATAGGAACCGGAGTAGCCGATGATAAAGCAGTTTATGTATACGTGCCGGATATGATCCGTTATTACCTGAATGAAGAACCGATCCTGAAAAACGTACCCACCCACCAGCTGGGCAACCCGGACGAAAGGGCGCTGGTGTTTAAAAACATCAATAACATGGTGATCAAAAAAACCAATGGCAGCGGCGGGTATGGGATGCTGATGGGCCATGCTGCCACCGAAAAGGAGATTGAAGATTATAAACTGGAAGTTTTGAAAGACCCGCGCAATTTTATCGCGCAGCCAACTATCAGCCTTTCAGCCGCGCCATGTTATATGCAGGGCGAACTAAAGCCTCGCCGTGTCGACCTTAGGCCCTATGCCTTGTACGGCCCTTCGGGGATCGAGATCGTGCCTGGCGGCTTAACCCGCGTGGCATTGAAAGAAGGTTCGCTGGTGGTAAATAGTTCGCAGGGCGGCGGCAGTAAGGATACGTGGGTGCTGGCCTAGGAAGGTGAAAGGTGAAAGCCAAAAGGTTTTTTAAAATAATGAATGTTGAATATCGAATTGTGAAGTGATGAGAGTCAAATCCGACATCGAAAATCCGAAATCCGAAATAAAAAAATAATGTTAAGTAGAGTAGCTGCAAGTTTTTATTGGTTAAGCCGTTACATTGAGCGTAGCGACGGTATGTTGCGTATGCTCAAAATTAATTATGCCTCATCGCAGGATGCAATGCAGGAGTTTACCTGGGAGCCGGTGATCCGGATCTTCGCAGGATCGGGCGAGGAAGAGACTGAAAAACTGGAAAACAACAGCCGTGCCGTGTTGAAATATATGGTGATCGGCAAGGACAATCCTAATTCTATTGTAAATATCATCACTCTTGCCCGCGAAAATGCAAGGGGTGTACAAGAGCATATCCCGAAAGATCTCTGGCAATGTTTAAACGAGTATTACCATACGGTGAAAGAAACACGGCTGGAGCGGGCCTTACAACGCGAGGACCCTATAGGAACGCTGGATGTATTGATCAAACAGGTAATGCTTTACTATGGCACCGCTGAGATCACCATGGAACGCGGCGAGGGCCGCAGCTTTATGAATATTGGCAAATATTTGGAACGGGCGATTCAATCCGTGGACATCCTCGATACAAAATTTGGCTCTATTGATGACAATCCCGACCTGCTGACTGACACCAGTTACTGGAAACACCTGCTGCAATCTTTAGGCGGTTATGAACTATATCTTAAAACATACCGTGAAGGCTTTGAATCCTCGAACATTTTGGAACAAGTGGTTTTAAATAATGATTTTCCGCGATCAGTGATCTATTCGGTAAACAATATCCAGCGTTATTTTGACAGGCTGAAAGACGATAGCAACCTGGAGGATTACCGCGAAATGTCGTTCCAGATAGGCCGCCTGCAAAGCCGCATCAAATACAGCTCGGTACGCACCATTGAGGAAGAAGGCCTGCACCTGTTTTTAACGCAGATAAGGAAAGAACTTTATGGAATAGGAAATTCTTTAAACGAACATTACTTTGCAAATTCATAGGGAAAATCCGGAAAGTCAGAAAAGTCAGAAAGACGAACCAATCGGTGAAATCAAAAAACAATCGGTGAAATCCGTAATAAACAATTCACTAATTCACTAATTCACACCTACAGAAATGCCCGAATTTGAGATCCAGCATATTACCCGCTATATTTACGAAAGCCCTGTACGCGACAGTGCCAACCAGATCATCCTGTTTCCGATTAAGGACGCATACCAGGAAGTGATCAAACAGGAAATTACCATCACCGGCAACCCGCACGTGGATACGCATATTGATTATTATGGCAACGAAGTGGGCAGTTTTACTTACAGCGAACCACATATGGCGCTGGTCATCAATGCAAAAATATGGGTGGCAACCAAACACCGCGAACTGCCGGTTAACGATATTTTCCCCGACCAGCAATGGGAAGACCTGAAACGGTTGCAATTTGTAGTACCGTATATTGATTTTTTAAAACAGGAATATTTTGTCGGGCTTGATGAATTGCGTGCAATTGTTGACCACGAGAAACTAAACGAATACGCACCCTACCAGGTAGTATTACGCTTTTGCGAGTATGTTTATCAAAACTTTGAATATATAAAAGGCGTAACTACCGTTGATACCACGCTGGACGAAATTTGGAAGTTAAAAGCCGGCGTATGCCAGGATTTTGCGCACATCCTGATGGAAATGCTGCGCATGGTGCATATCCCTGCCCGTTACGTAAGTGGCTATATCTGCACCAGCAAAAGTACAGGTTTACGGGGTATTGGTGCTACCCACGCCTGGGCCGAAGCCTATATCCCGGACTATGGCTGGCTGGGTATCGACCCCACCAATAACTGCATTGCCAATGAAACGCATGTACGCCTGGCCGTTGGCCGTAATTTTTCAGATTGTTCGCCGGTTAAAGGAGTATACAAAGGGTCATCAAACCATAAGCTGGAGGTTGCAGTATCAGTAGACGATGAAAATGTATTAAGTAATTCCGAGATCCAGATCAACGAAGCCCATATCACCAGCATCATTTCTGAAACGCCTAAAAACAGTTATCAACGCTATATGGAGATCATGCAACAGCAGCAACAACAGCAGCAGTAGGTTGATAGAGTTGATTGGGGTGATTGAGTTGGATTAAGTTGATTGGGTTGAAAAACATCCATGGACTATGGTCTATCGATTTCTTCCTTCTCCCCTGACGCTGCCCAAAAAACCAGGTAACCTTTTTTTCCTTTGCTGATCTTTATCCCGGTAAGCTTCCTATTGTGATCAGGGATTAATTTAAGCAGGTCGATATTATGATGATCTTTCTCGGTCATTTGGTTGTCTGGTCCCCATTTAGCCAGGTTATGCGCCAGGTAACAAACGTTTTGATCGCCTGGTAGTATGTCCTGGTAATAATCGGGCAACAGGATATTTTTAACTACGCCGCCATCTGTATAAATCAGCGTAATTTTCAGGAACGACGCGCCTTCGGCACTTGTCAGCGCCAGGAAAATGGCTTTGTATTTTGCCTTTGGAACCGAAAATTGGGCGGCACCAATGCCCGCGATGCTGCACGCCTGGTTGTCAGTGCTATATTCGCTTGAATAATGGAGTTGTATTGCGGGATGGAAATGATTTGCAGAGAACAGCGCGTCATCGGGGAGCGCATGTGCGGTGTCTTGTTTGTTAAACAATGCCGCGGATTTTGTGCAATAACCATCAGCCTGCCCTCCGCCGTCAATGCCGATCGTCCAGCCGATTAAGCTGTTGTCTACAAATGTAGTTATAGGGTTTGCGTTCAAAACAGGGGAAATGTCAAATTGGATTACTTTATTATTTCGCTGCGCAAAGGTGCTTGTCACAAAACCAAAAAACAGAATGGTTAAAAAGATAAAAACAATTTTCATTTACGTTTGACAATTTTTCAAAATCACTGTTGTACAACTGCTATTCCGGTTAATGACCCAATATATTTAAACGATACCGGTCTGCTGTTTTGCCAGTAAGTAGGAATAGGCTTATTCCCCTTGGATGTATAGCCAGCTGTATAAACATCACTTCCATTTATTGTGATTGAAAACGCTACTGCATTTGATGTCCCGTCTGATAGTGGGGCGGCTGTCCCATTTTTCCATAGCGTTGCAACAAAAAAATTATTTGCATTATTAACCTGGCCAGCAATGTAAACATCGTTGCCACTTAAAGCGATGGCCCATGGATTAGCCCCCTGTCCGCCTGTGAGCGGCATTGCCGTGCCATTTTTCCAATATTCACCCTGGTCGTCATAACCAACCATATATACGTCATTACCCGAAACAGCTATACCATCTGCAAAGCCATTGATAAACCCCGGTAACGGATTGGGTAAAATTGTCGCAACTCCGTTTTTCCAATAGGTTGTCAAATTCACATAGCCCCCCGTAACCCCGTTTAAATGTGTCGAGCTTCCAGCAGCATAAACGTCCCCGCCATTTATCGTAATCGCTTGTGCAACCGTGCCGGTGAGATAAACAGGCATGTTGTTTTTCCAATAAGCTGCTGAAATTACCCCAACGTTGTTAGTGGCATATCCCGCCACATAAATATCACTCCCGTTTATCGTAACAGCTGTAGCCTCCGCACTTTCGGCGCCATTTGTGAGTTTCGTGGGAACACCGTTCTTCCAGACCGTAGCAATAAAATTACCGGTTGCTGAAATTGCAGCTCCGGACACATAAACATCCTGACCATTAAGCGCGATTCCGGTTGCGATAGAAAATACAGTGCTATCACCAATCACTGTAATTACACCATTTTTCCAATAAGCAGCAACGTTATTGTTATTTAACGCTGTTATATATCCCGAAACATAAACATCCGCCGCTTTTTTTGGCACGGGGTTACTGCTTTTTTTACAGCCAGTTCCTGCAAAAAAAACGAAGACAGATAAAAAGACGCACAATTCAAATCTGAAGGATATTGTAAAAGGATTCGTTAATTTTAAATTCATGATTTGTCTGCAATTTAAATAAAAATTACATTGTTTAATTTATGGTGTCGAACGTTTAGTGTATCAATTTAAAAAACAGAAGGTTAACGAACTAATTGCGGTCACTTAGGCACCACCACAATAGCGTTGGCCCAACCGCCTTTTGAACCCGCAGCGTTGAGTTTAACAGCAGTACCGTTTTTCCAGTAATAAGCAGTGGTATTGTTGTTAAAAATATTGTCGAATGTAGAGCCGGCTATGTACACATCGGGGCCATTTAAAGCAATGGCTTTTGCCATACTATGTAGGGGGGCCACTGATGTGAGGTAAGTTGGCAAATTATTCTTCCATAAAGTGGCCACATTTAAATTGTTATGGGTAGTAGCGCCAACTACAAATACATCCAAACCGCTGGTTGCAATGCCATAATTATAACTCCCGTCTATCGTGGCATTGCCCAACTGCGTAGGCGTGCCGTTTTTCCAGTACGTTGCCATATACCCTTTGGCGCTTCCTGCCACGTCGACTTCCGAACCGGATGAGGCGATGGCAAATGCAAAAGAGGATAAAGAGGTATCGGCAGGCTGAACGGTAACCGGCGAGCCGCCGTTTTTCCAATAGGTACCCCGGATGTGGGCATAATCACCAGCGTTGGTTTCCCCGGCCATATAAACATCCGAACCATTTAGCGTTATGGCAGTAAGGTATGAGCCGCTCATGGGCGAAGGCAGTAAATGCCCCACCCCATTTTTCCAGTATATGGCCGAATCCAGGTTACTACCTGAGCCGGCAACAAAACCACCAACGTATACATCGCTTCCCTGCACAGTAACACAACTGGCCTGCGAATAATCTCTTCCGTAATAAAGCATTTGAGGCACACCATTTTTCCATAATACCCCCGGGTACCTGAAGAATCCCCCGGGGCCAGGCCCGCTACATAAACATCATTGCCCTGTACCGCAATACCATAAGCCACAGAAACATCTGCGCTATCTGTTGTTAATCGGGTTAGCGCACCATTTTTCCAATACGCCGCCACGCTGTTTCCGTTTTGGGCCACCACGTAACCGGCAACATACACATCGGTAGTGGTGTCAGTAATAGTTGCTGCTTTTATGGTTGGATGAACAAGCTGCGTTTTTTTACAGGCGGCTAAACAAACTACCACGTAGCCCATGATAAGGATTAAGGATTTAGCTTTCATTACTGGTGAATTTAAGTTTATTAAAAGCATTACGCCATCAATTAACACAACGCTACACACGATAAAAAAAACCTGAAAATCAACCGCTTAGGCGCAAATCAGCCAAACGTTAAACAAATGTAAACAGAATAATTTTGATATACCCGGGATGCCTTTTCCGGGTTTACTATTAGCGGATAACGGTACACTTTACTAAATTTAATACCTTTACCGCCATTATGCAGGGACTTATCATTAAATCAACCGGAAGCTGGTACAGCGTTCTTTCAAACGACGGCCACAGAACGGACTGCCGCATTAAAGGGATCTTCCGTACTAAAGGCATCACCACCACCAACCCGCTGGCAGTGGGTGATGTGGTTGATTTTGAAATGGAGCCCGATCAGGAAACCGGCGTGATAGTAACCCTGCATCCCCGCAAAAATTATATCATCCGCAAATCCATCAACCTGAGCAAACAGGGGCAGATCATTGCCGCCAACCTGGACCAGGCCCTGCTGGTGGTTACCCTTGCTTCACCGCGTACTTCTTTAGGTTTTATTGACCGCTTCCTGGTCACCGCTGAAGCATACAGCATCCCGGCGAAGCTGGTGTTTAACAAGGTCGATCTTTTCAGCGATGAAGGCCTGGAAGTTTTAGCAGACTATAAATCTATTTACGAAAATATAGGCTATCCCTGCTATGAAGTATCTGCCCTGGAGGGAACCAATATCAGCCAGGTAAAGGCATTGCTGAAAGATAAAGTAACGTTATTTTCTGGCCACTCTGGCGTGGGTAAATCAAGTTTGATCAACGCCCTCCTCCCCGACCTCGACCTGCGCACTAACCAGGTATCCGACTGGAGCGACAAGGGTATGCATACCACCACCTTTGCCGAAATGTTTGAACTGCCCGAAGGTGGATTCATTATTGATACCCCCGGCATCCGAGAACTGGGTGTCATCGACATAGAAAAACAGGAGCTGAGCCACTTCTTCCCCGAAATGCGCGACCGTATGCACCAGTGCCGGTTTCACAACTGCCGCCACATTAATGAGCCCGGCTGCGCCGTATTAAAAGCTTTGGAAAACGGAGAGATAGAACTATCACGGTATGAAAGCTACTTAAGTATTTATAATGGGAATGATACGAGAGCGTGAGCGGATTTCGGAAGTCGGATTTTCGTCCTGATAGCTATCGGGATCGGAATTTAATGGTTTATCTTTTTAATATAATGTCAAGGAAACCGTCTATATCAATAACATTTACTTTAGGAAAGGGAACAGCGTTAAGAATATTAAAATGCTGATCATTAGTAACAATAAAATCAGCGCCGCCTACAACCGCTGCATCCACATACTTGTTGTCGTCCGGATCTTTGCCAATTAAGTTCCACTCAAAATAAACTTCAACTTTTTTAAGGTTATCGAGACTCAATAGCATTTCCGCAATATTATTAGCCACAGTAGCATTGGCTTTTCTTTCAATAACTTCGGTATATTCGGATAAAATGTCATTACTAAGCACCAATTCAAAATCCCCTTCAATCAGCGCGTTAATAATTGGCCTGTAAATAGATTTGGGTGCGATGGAAACCGGGAGAGCATTGGTATCCAATACTGCTATCATAAATTATTTCTTTCTTAAATTTTCATTGGCCCAATCTTTCATCACATCATTATTCCAGTTATTTTCCTCCCATAACTTATCCATTTCAGCGGTCGCGGTATCAGCAAAATATTTTGCAAGCATATTTTTAATTTCAACTAATTGCTTTTCCGGCAAATTATATTGAAATAATTTGAGCAGCTCAATTTGCACATTAGTGAGTTTTCCAACAGCTTCCATTTTGTAAATTTAGTTTTATTGTAATCTTATATACAAATATGCCGATATATTCTTTAAGTTGATTTTTACAAAAAGCTAAGATCGAACACGAACTTATCCGATTATTTACAAGACCTGGCACCTGCAAAAATCAAAAGCGGAAACGGCTTTCGTAATAGAAGTTATTTGAGTATTTATCATGGGAATGATACGAGAGCGTGACGGGATTTCGGAAGTCGGATGTTCGATTTCGGATTTTTTTAGTGACATGATTTATACAAGTTCGAGCATATTTCTAAAAAAACCGTAAATTGTCAGATGGAATTATTTGCAAGATTTTCTTATACTTATCCGGCCGGGAATCCTGGTATAAAAGATGACGATGGAATTAACGAAATACTAAATAAGAAACTGATTGATTTTTTAAAGGCACATTCTATAAAAGAATATAGAATACTTAACGGGCAAACAACATATCTACCGAAGCCGTCATTTAGCTCGGGTACTGAAAGTGTACTATGCACAATATATATTGCTTATGAAGATTATTCTGATAAATAGAAATTAAGTGCCGGTTCCTTAGTCAATTGAGGATTTAGCCAAAGCCTGCAACTTCTTCATTGCTTCGTCGGCAGTAATAGGAGTAATTTTCCCTGAATGATATTCTCTTAACGATATTTTAGCGCTGCGGGCGATGTCATCCCTGCGGGCTTCAATTTGTCTTTTTTTGCAATATTTCCAACAGCATTTCCCTGGATGCATAGTCCAGTTTCATGATGTCCTCCAAAGTTGAGCTGATAGTTACCATACTTTTCACTTTTTCTATTACAAAAATACATAATTATCAATCAAAAACTAAACGCCATCGTCTACCCCAGCTCCACTTTGAAATCATGCAGCAGATCGTCCAGGTCTTCAATACCAATGGATAAACTATAAGCGATTACTGAATGTTATTTTGGAACCAAAACTAAAGACGATATCGCGGAGTTTGAACTATTGTCTGTTGTTATTTGCTGTGCCACACCATTTTTCCATACCACTGCGCCATAGTGATTATGACCCGCAATATACAGGTCGTTCCCATCGAATCCCATGGCTGTACAATATGAATTTAATGACCCGTCGCCCAATTTGCTGAGGACCCCATTTTTCCACAAAACGGCTGTTGATACCCCTGAAGCGTCGCTAACTGTGCCGGCGACGTACACATTGGTCCCCTGCACTGCGATAGCTGCCGAAAATGTATCAGATTTTATATCACCCAATTTATATTCCACACCATTCTTCCAGTATACTGCGACATTAAAACCAGTCACCTTGTCCACGCCATACCCGGCGACATATATGTCTGCGCCGCTCGCGCAAATACTGGATGCTATTGAAGTAGTAAAGTCACCCAAAGGAAGTTTGGTTTCGATACCGTTTTTCCAGTATATGGCATTTTCATCCGGTGTTCCTGAATCAGAAGTTGTATAGCCAGTTATATAAATATCACTGCCATTAACTGAAATACCCTGTGGGTAGACATTTTCATTGCCGATACTTGACAAATCTTGTTCCACCCCATTTTTCCATAATATTCCCTTTGTGCTTCCCGGAACAAATTTATAACCTGCTATATAAACATCATTCCCCAGCATTACCATTCCTCGGGAAGTAGCGAATTGCGAACTATCGCTGATATCGGTTAATATGCCGTTTTTCCAAAGTACTACAACGACATTACTATTAGTAGCAGCCCTGATCCCAGCCACGTATACATCTTTCCCGGATACTGCAATAGATAAACCGTCGGTTTCGGCACTGGATAATACCGTTGCAGCGCCATTTTTCCAATAAGTAGCCGTCTGTTTATTTGTTGGTCCATTAATCGCACCTGTGAGGTATATATCAGGCGCATGATTATTGGGTAAAGTTGTGGTATCAGTAGTTTTTGGACCGCTGTCAGATTTATTCGATGGGCTTTTTGAGCAAGATGTTATTAAAATAATAATTATCGCTGCAAGGCATAGGACGTATTTTATATTCATCAACTAAATAAGATTTAAGATGATGTAAATATAAACAAATTCGGTATTCAACCAGGAATATTATGAAATTTACGCTCAAAATACTTCTTCCTGCCTTGCGGCCCCTATCCCAGCGCCACCTTAAAATCATGCAGCAGATCATCCAGATCTTCAATACCGATAGATAACCTGATCATGGATTCAGATATGCCCATTTCGGCCCTTTTTTCGCGGCCGAGTTCGTTAAAAATGGTATGTGCCACGGGGATAGCCAACGTACGGGTATCGCCCAGGTTGCTCGATTTTACCACCAGTTTCAGCTTATTTAAAAACTCGAAACAGTCGACGCTCTCATCCAGCTCGATGCTCATGAGTCCACCGTATTTTAAAAACAGGCGGCTTGCCAATTTATGCTGAGGGTGCGATTCAAGCCCAGGATAAAATACTTTTTTGATCATCGGGTGGCCTTCAAAAAAGGTAGCCAGGGCAAAAGCGTTATTACAGGCCCTTTCAAGGCGCAATGCCAGCGTCTCGGAGCCAACTGAGATAGAATGTGCCGCTTCGGGCGATAAGGTGCCACCGGCATCCCTCAATCCTTTTTTCCTGATCTGGGTAATACCAAACACTTCGGGTTTTACCTGCGTTTTAAAGCCGGGGAATATATTCGGATAGTTCTCCCAATTAAACAGGCCGGTATCCGTTACGCTGCCGCCCAGGGCATTGCCATGGCCGCCAATATATTTGGTCAGCGAGTTCATTACCAAACTTGCTTTAACTTTCTTTGGATTGAACAGGTAAGGCGAGGTCATGGTATTATCTACCATGTAAATAATACCTTTTTCGGCACACAGGTCGCCTATTTTTTCGAGATCGGCAATTTGCGTTGCCGGGTTGGCAATGGTTTCAACAAAAAGCAGGCGGGTATTCGGTTGTACCGCTTTTTTCACCTCATCAATAGAGGTAGCATCAACAAATGTAAAATCGAGCCCTAAATCAATAAACGACTGGAACACACTGCGGGTATTGCCAAATAAATACGAACTGGCCACAATATGATCCCCTTTTTTGATCAGCGCCAAAATGGTTGATGTAATGGCGGCCATCCCTGTAGAAAACGTGATGGTAGCCATGCCATTTTCCATGGCGGTTATTTTTGTTTCCAGCGCGGAAGCTGTGGGGCTACCCTGGCGACTGTAAGCGTATCCTTTTTTCTTATTCTGAAAAATATCCACCAGGTCCTGCACATCGTCGTAACCAAAGGTTACGGAGGTATGGATCGGTTTATGCAGCGCGCCGTGTTCGGGTTTGCCTAAACGGTCGGAATGTAATATGGTAGTTGTAAAACCCTTCTTATGAGTCATAATGGCCGCGAATTTCACGAATTATTACGAATTTGACGAATCGAACCGGTATTATTTTTTACGAACCGATTCAAATAGACCAAATAAGTCATATTCTTTTCTCTAATTCGTGTAATTCGAATACATTCGTGACAATTAGTATTAATCACTATGCGAGCAGTAATACAGCGTGTTTCAGAAGCCAGTTGCACGGTTGAAAACAAAATAACAGGCGCCATAACTACCGGATTTTTGGTGTTGCTTGGTATTGAAGATGCAGATACCGAAGACGACCTCCAATGGCTGGCGCAAAAAATTTCCAATCTCCGCGTTTTCGGCGATGAGAACGGGCTGATGAATAAGGCATTGGCCGATATAAACGGCGGTATCCTGCTGATCTCCCAGTTCACCCTCTTCGCCCAAACCAAAAAAGGGAACAGGCCTTCGTTTATCAGAGCCGCACGTCCGGAGAAGGCGATCCCGGTTTATGAAAAGATGATCAAAGTGCTGGAAGAATTAACAAGCAAAAAAATTGAAACAGGGATTTTTGGGGCCGATATGAAGATCGCTTTGGTAAATGATGGACCGGTCACAATAATAATAGACACGAAAAGTCGCGAATGAGTTCGAATTTCACGAATTGAGTTGACACTAATTCCACGAATTAAATCTAATTGAACGAATTGATGGTCTTTAAATTTGTTTAATTCGCATACATTCGTGTAATTAGTGTCTATTTATGGCTGATATATTATTTAAAGACGAATCATTCAAAATTATTGGAGCTTGTTTTGAAGTGCATAAAGTATTAGGTCATGGATTTAAAGAGACTGTTTACAAAGACGCACTCGAACTTGAATTAATTAAATTAGAAATTCCTTTTATAAGAGAAAAGCCTTACACTATAACCTACAAGGGGCATAAACTTAAACACTTCTTCGTTGCTGATTTTGTTGTTTATGAAAATATCATTCTCGAAATAAAAATCGGCAACTACATTGGTGAACCATATCTTAAACGAACTCTTAATTATCTTAAAGCCTCAGGGCTTCGATTAGGCATTGTCGTAAACTTTGGAACCCCTTCGTTAGAATATCAAAGGGTATTATTTTAAATAGTCATCAACTTTACAAGTTTTTTAGTTAAACTGCCATCGATAATACCAAAACCTCTCAATTCGTGCAATTCGAATAAATTCGTGTAATTAGTGTTTATTTATTCAATTCGTGTCTATCAATTCAATTCGTGTAATTCGCAACAATTCGAAAAATTAGTGTAAATATAATTATGGAAATTAAAGAAGCGCAGCATCTTGTAGATAAATGGATAAACACGATGGGTATCCGATATTTTAATGAACTCACCAACACCGCCATTTTAATGGAAGAAGTTGGCGAAGTGGCCCGCATAATGGCAAGGCAATATGGCGAGCAATCATTCAAAAAATCGGATACTGAAGTTAACCTGGCGGATGAAATGGCCGATGTGCTTTTTGTACTCATCTGCCTGGCCAACCAAACCGGTGTTGACCTGACCGATGCCCTGGAAAAGAACATGGAGAAAAAAAGTATCCGTGACGCTGACCGGCATCGGAATAACGAGAAACTCAAACCATAAAAATATGAAAAAGCTGATCTATGCCGCCGCACTAATGATTGCCGTTGCCGGTTGCAATAACAACGAAGGAAAAGAAAAGGCAAAAGTGATGAATATGGCCTTAAGGGCCCCGGCTGAAAAAGATTACGACGTTAGTAAGGATAAAGCTGTCGCACAGGGACCAGTTGAGGAGACAGTTAGCCGCAAGATCATAAAAGAGGGGGAAATCAGTTTTGAAACGAAAAATATTGCCGAGACGCGCAAGTCCATTTATAATTCGGTACAAAAGTTGGGCGGATATATCGCCGGAGAAGTTGAATCGAATGATAGCGTTAATACCCGGAATGAATGCCTTTTGAAGATCCGGATCCCTGAAAAAAATTTCGATCTGTTTTTAACCAATGTTTCTTCAAATGCAACAAGGGTTGATTCAAAAAACATCCGCGCAAGGGATGTCACCAGCGAGTATATCGACATCACCACCCACCTCGCCAATAAAAAGAAACTGGAAGACCGTTATGTCGATCTGTTAAAAAAGGGCAATAAAATGTCTGACCTGCTGCAAATTGAAAATAAAATTTCGGAAATTGAAACGTCCATCGATTCAACCCAGGCACAGCTTAATTATTTAACCAAACAGGTGGAATACAGCTCATTGGATATTACTTTTTATACCAAACAAATCGTAAAAAATGATGACCGGACTTTCGGTTCAAAATTCACCAACGCAATTTCAAGCGGCTGGGCCGATTTGGGCGCATTCTTTTTTGGCTGTTTAGCAGTTTGGCCATTATGGATAATTGGCGTTATCCTATACTTCGTCATAAAAGGCTGGTTGAAAAGTCACCCGCTGAAAAAGGCCGAAGCAGTAACTAAGTGATTTAATGAGTGGCGGTAGCAGTTGAAAGTGGCAGTTTAACGATGGCTTTATAACTGTCCCCAATTACTGCCGCTGCAACTTAATTAACCTTTCGCCATCCAAAACCGGTATCGCCGTGATCAAATCAACCTGCAAACAAAATTCAATATCTTTTTCAATGCCTAATTTTTTAAGGCGCTCGCTGTGCGATGTTTTTTTGAGGTATTCGTTCAGGTCATGTTTGCCCAACTGGTAAAGGTCATTAGCGGCAATGGCGGCATCATCCGGTTTAAAATCGCCTGTTTTTAATTGCTCCACAGCAGCGCCGGCAAACAGGGTATCTTCCAGATTGAAATTATTTTTCCATCCGGCGCATACCAGCAAAACGTTTTCGTTTTGCAGTTTCAGCCAGTCGCAAAGCGATGTCAGGTTTAAAAATGAGCCGATCACGATTTTTTTGGCAGCGCGGCTAAGATGCAAAGCATGCGTACCGTTGGTAGTAGTTAACACAACCATTTTGCCGGCCACTTTTTCTTTTGTGTAGGAGAATGGTGAATTGCCAAAATCAAAACCTTCAACTACTTTGCCATCACGTTCGGCGGCCAGTAAATAGTCGAGCCCCTTTTCACGGTAGGCGGCACATTCTTCCACCAAGGATACCGGGATGATCGCTTCGGCGCCATTTTCAATACCATAACAGATGGATGAGGTAGCTCTGAAAATATCGACGATCACTACGATATAATCCTCAACATTATACAGGGGGATCAGGGCCGGGGAAAGGCAGACGTTTAGCTTGGTCATTGAGTCATTAGGTCATTGAGTCATTAGGTCGCCGGATCAACTATCAAACTATTCAATGACTTAATGACCCAATGACCTAATGACCTATTTGTTGAACGGCGGTTTTACCACCCTGGCTTTTATTTTATTATCTCTGATGCTGATAAAGATCTCTGTTCCTTCTTTCGCAAATTCAGTTTTTACATAACCCATGCCGATCGCTTTTTGCAGGCTGGGAGATTGGGTGCCTGAGGTTACTTTTCCAATAACGTTCCCTTCAGCATCAACAATCGGGTAATCATGGCGGGCAATGCCGCGGTCTATCATTTCAAAACCTACCAGTTTTCGTTTTACGCCCTCTTCCTTTTGCTTTTGCAATGCCGCGGAGTTGGTAAATTCCTTGGTAAATTTGGTAATCCAGCCTAAACCGGCTTCTAATGGCGAAGTGGTATCGTCAATATCATTACCATACAGGCAAAAGCCCATTTCAAGGCGTAGTGTATCCCTTGCCCCCAGGCCAATAGGTTTGATGCCGAATGGTTCTCCTGCTTTAAAAATGGCGTCCCATATGGCTTCCGCATATTGGTTATCAAAATAAATCTCGAAGCCACCTGCCCCGGTATAACCTGTTGCCGATACCAGCACATTATCAACCCCGGCAAACGTGCCCTTTTTAAAGGTATAATATTCCATTGACGCCAGGTCAATATTGGTAAGGCTTTGCAAAGCTTCGGCAGCTTTAGGGCCCTGTATGGCCAGCAGCGAGGTGCGGTCAGAGATATTTTTCATATCTACGCCGTAAGTATTAAAGCTGCTGATCCAGTCCCAATCCTTATCAATGTTCGAGGCGTTAACCACCAGCATATAAGTTTTCGGGTCGATTCGATACACCAAAAGGTCATCAACTATGCCGCCGTCATTATTAGGCAGGCAGGAGTATTGTACTTTACCATCGTATAATTTAGCTGCATCGTTACTGGTCACCTGCTGGATCAGATCAAGCGCATGATCACCCTTTAAAATAAATTCGCCCATATGGCTCACATCAAACACACCCACGCCCTTGCGGACGGTTTCATGTTCAACGTTAATGCCTGCATATTGCACGGGCATATTATAACCTGCAAAGGGCACCATTTTAGCGCCTGCTTTTATGTGGATGTCAGTTAACGCGGTATTCTTCATTGCAAAATATTAGGCCGCAAAATTAGCACGATTTATCGATTTGAAGGATTTTTAATTTTTGAGTTTTTGATTTATCCGGAAAGTTCGATTCAAAACCTCAAAATGTTCAAATCATTTTCTGATAAAACTCAATAAGTTTTTGGGTAACCTTGTTCACATCGTGTTCTGCTTCAATCAGCTTGCGGGCATTCAATCCTACACTTTTGCAGTATTCTTCATCAGCGATACAGCGTTTTATAGCTTCATAAAACTCATCCTGGTCGTTGGCGATCAATATATCTTCACCATTCTTGAAGTTGATCCCCTCGGCCCCCAATGATGTGGAGATAATGCATTTTTGCATCGCCATCCCTTCTACTATTTTTACCCGCATACCACCGCCTGATAGTAAGGGTACAATCATTATCGACTTGCTGTTTACAAATTCGAGCGCATCATCTACCTCGCCCTGTATAAATATTTTACCCATCACTTCGAAATCATCAAAACGCTCCGGGATATCGTTGCCCGCCACATAAAACTTTACGCGCAAATCGCCTTCGGTAAGTTCCTGCTTAAAGTTTTCCAGGAACCACTCTATCCCTTCGCGGTTGGGCAGCCAGTCCAGCGATCCTAAAAAGAACAGGCTCGGAAATTCCGTTTTACTAAAATCAGGTTTGTAATGATCAAGATTTATCCCCAAATGCAATATTTGTATCGGGATCTTTGTACCATATTCAAGCAAAGTACTTTTATCCTGGGCGGTAAACACCGCTATAGCGTCAAAATTATTTAATTGCTGCAGCTCGTAATTTTTTATCCGCTTGGCATGCATTTTCAGGTACGATTTTTTAAAGGGATCGCTCTTTTGTTGCGCAAGCCGGTGCCAGATCTGGCTTTCAACATTGTGCAAACGGTAAATTAATTTTGCTTTTGAGTTTTTGCGGACCGCCGTCATATAAAGCGAAACCAGCAAGCCTTCAAACTGTATAATATCGTAATTGGTTTTTTTAAGCTCGGCTATTAATAACCTTTCAAATCCAACATCATAATACCTGTCGATATTAAACGACGTTTTGCTGAACAAATTTACCGCCACATCAAATACTGATACGTTAATATCGATATCAAAAGCCCTGTATTTTATTCTGGATAACAGGTCCTTATCATCGTCGTTATGCTGATGGTGGTTCTTTTTCGCGTTAAGCGCTACCAGCGAAACTTCATGCCCAAGGTTAACCAGGCCCCTGATGGTATTGCAAACCACAATGGGGTAACCGCCGTTTTGCGGAAAAGGTACGCGATGGGTTAAAAAAAGTATCTTCAATGCCTGTCAGGTTTTGAGCAAAAATAATAATTTGAGGCAATTACCCGCTTTAACAACACCTATCGCCCCGTTTTGTGCAAATTAATTACATTAAAAAAGCAAAGAAACTGTTTACTTTTAACACTTGTTGGTAAGAGGGGGATGTAAGAGTCAAGAACCAGGAGCCAGGAATCAAGATTTAAAAATAATTTGGCGTATAATAGAACTGTTTCGATAGAAACTATCTCAGCTGGTTTGCTTTTAATAAATTCATTCCGATTCTCAGACTTTCCTGGCTCTTGGTTCTTGATTCTTGACTCTTTCCCCCACTATTTGTTAAAAAGATCGAGCTGTGGATCGCTAACCCTGAACGTACGCCGGTGGTAGGGTGTGCAACCGAGAGCCAAAACTGTTTCGCGGTGTTTTACCGTTGGGTAACCCTTGTTTTTATGCCAGTCGTATTCCGGGTACTGTGCAGCAATCTGTTTCATATAATCATCACGGTAGGTTTTAGCTAAAATAGACGCTGCCGCGATACTCAGGTATTTAGCGTCTCCTTCAACGATACATTGATGGGGCGTAGATTTATATTTATTAAACCTATTCCCGTCGATTATCAAAAATTGCGGTGCAAGTTTAAGCTGGTCAATTGCCCGGTGCATAGCCAGGAAAGAGGCGTTAAGGATATTTATGGCATCGATCTCCACATTATCAACCGGGGCAACGGCCCAGGCAATGGCTTTTTGTTCGATTTCGACACGCAGTTGGTACCTGGTCTGCTCGTTTAATTGTTTGGAGTCGTTAAGTAATTCATGCTCAAAATCGTCGGGTAATATTACTGCCGCGGCGAATACGGGACCAGCCAAACAGCCTCGTCCTGCTTCATCACACCCGGCCTCCAACAATTCAAACTGATATCTGCTTAGTAACATGCTCTTTGTTGCAATGTTGGAAGGTTGTAACGTTGGAATGTGATTTTTACCTTTCGTTATACGGCTTTCACTTTTTAAATTTCTTTTTGACATTTCAAACCACACTTAAACTTTTTGCCTTTTTTTGTCAGCCTCAAACTTTCTCAGATATTCTATTAAACTTTTGGTCTTGCTTGAGAACTCAATACTTCTTAAATAAAGATCAGTAAACAGCGTTTCTTCCATTTTACCCGATCTATTTAAAATAACAAGTTTGTTCCTAAATTCCCCGGATGATCCTTTGGCATAATTTAAAAACCTTATAAAATCCGGATTATTGTTGTATTCAAAGCCTTCAGCAATATTATCTGACATTGAGCACGCGGCCCTCCTGATCTGGTCTTTCATACCCCAATCAGATTTCAGCGGTTCATTATCACATAACAGGTAAACATCTACCGCAATAGCGTTTGCGATTTTCCAAATTTCCAAATCCTCAAATCTATCTATTTTGCTCATTTTTTGTTTTTGGAATTATGAAAAGGTTTGAAGGTTATGTGTAATCTATTCGACTTCTTTGTCGATTATTCCTTTTTCATTTTTTTATGATCTTAACATCGCAACCTTATAAATTACAACTTTCCAACATTATAACCTTCCAACACATTCTCCTAAAATATCCTCAGCGTCAACAAAGTAACATCATCTATAGGCTTGCCTTTGATCACTTTCTTGATATGGTCCATCAGCATTTCGTTCAGGGTGTCGGGGTCTGATTTACCATGGGTATTGACAAAATCAATGAGGCTTTCTTCGCCCCAGGTTTTGTCGGCGGAGTATTCATGATCCAGCAAACCATCAGTATAATTTACAATCAGGGTGCCGGGTTCAATATCAATTTCGCCCTGGTTAATAAACGGCAGTTCATCAAATACACCTATCATCGTGGTGCCCAGTTTCAGGGTAATGGCTTCGCCCTGCGACAATAATATGGTAGCGTTGTGCCCGGCATTGATATAATTGAGTTTCCGGGTTTTTTCGTTGTATTTGGCCAGGAACAGTGTGATAAAACGTTCGCCTTTGGTGTTATTGATCACAATCTTATTCAGCCGGTCAACAACGTTTGTCAGGTCGTCTTCCACTGCCGACCAGGCCCGCAAACTTGCCTGGAAATTTGCCATCAGCAAGGCGGCAGATATTCCCTTTCCCGAAACATCAGCAATACACCATAAAAATTCATGTTTATTCAGCCGGATAAAATCAAAATAATCACCCCCGATATTTTGGTGGGGGATATATCTTGCACTTACCTCAACACTGCTGTCTTTATAGGTTTTCAGAGGGATCAGCATGTTCTGCACTTCGGCTGCCAATTCCATTTCCCGGTGAAAACGTTCGGATTCAAGCCTTTCCTTAAACAACTTTTTGTTTTCAAGCGCAACAACTATTACGTTGATCACGGTTTGAATAAAGTTAAGGTCATTGTTCAGCAACTCGCTTGAGGTGTTAAAATCACCGATCAGCGCATAGGCTAGTGCCTTCTTTTTATGATAAATTGGAATAAAATAATCGTAGGTACGAAGCAGGCCGTCTTCATGGTTTGCAAGTGGTTCCGGCCATTTTACTTTGCTTAGTTTTTGGCAGGCAACATGCAGCGAGCCGACAGGCTCAATGTCTCCGCCGTATTTTGAAAGCAAAACAAAGTTGCCGTCCCGCTCAATTAAAAAACGCAGTTTGCCCACCTGCAGGTAACTTTTTAATATAACCTGCAGCATCTGTATCAGCACCGGTGTACGGGTATCTTTGTTAATAGCCTGGGTAACTTCAAGTAACGCGTTTAACTCTGTTTGCCTTTTAAGCAACAAGCGAATGAGTTCGTCCTCGGCTGAAATTTCGTCAATATCCAATATCAGTTAATTAAAAAAGGTCTGCCTAAAATAATACATTTTTTTTAAATGCGGGTACTTTGTGATTTTATATCGAATGCATCCCGCAATCCAACCGTAACCAAATTAAAAGCATATACCAACAACATGATCGCCAATCCGGGCATAATCGCCAGGTATGCCGAATCCATTACAATATAGCCGTAATGCTCTTTTATCATGCTACCCCATGTAGGCATCGGGGGCTGCGCCCCAAAACCCAGGAAACTTAAACCGGCTTCAAGTAATATTGCCGAAGCAAAGTTTGATGAAGCCAATACCAAAACAGGCCCAACGATATTTGGCAAAATATGGCGGGAAATGATGCGTGTATTATTAAAACCCAATGACCGGGCAGCTTCAACAAACTCCACCTGTTTAAGGCTCATTACCTGCCCGCGCACCAAACGGGCCACTTCCACCCACATGGACAGCCCTACCGCTATAAATATTTGCCATAAGCCTTTTCCCAGGGCAAATGAAATGGCGATCACCAGCAGCAATGCGGGTAACGCCCATAAAATATTCATCAGCCAGCTTAGTGCAGCGTCAATCCATCCTCCAAAATAGCCGGCCACCGCCCCGATGGTCACCCCCAGCAACATGCTGATGATAACCGACATTAAGCCAACAGCTAACGAGATGCGGCTCCCCAAAATCAGGCGGCTAAGCATATCGCGTCCGTAAACATCAGTGCCTAACCAAAAAGTTCGATGATAAGCCCCCCAGCCTCCTAAAGTGGGATTTTTTAAACCGTTGGTGCCGCCCGCCGGGGCAAAATACGCCTTCCGTTCAGGCTTATCTTCAGCGCCAATGTATTCGTCTGCAATAATTGAATCTTTCGTATAGTGATAGTTTGTTATTGGAATATCCCTATAAAAAGAAGGCTGCCCGAAGAGCATTTTAGTGAAGATGTTCACCGTATCCACCGGTTCAGTTTTGCGCAGGCGCAGCATCATAAATTCAGACCCTGGTTTTTTAATACTTAACTGGATCGCCATGTTGTTGGCCATGGGGGTTGAATCGGGCATTATCAAATAGCCCAATATGGCGATAAGGGTAATTATGATGATAAAAAACATCCCCCCAACAGCAATTTTATTGCGCTTGAACACTTTCCAGGTACGTTGCGAGGGGCTAAGATCAGTCAAACTTGTTTTGGGATAAAGATAGGGATTTTTGTGAGAGCTTGATTGAATTGGGTAATTTGATCTTGTGATTTTTTCTCCGGCGCAAATTCAATGAATATTTATAAAGCCTGATCCGCTTAAACAAATATCACCAAAACAAAGCTATTTGTTTTATTGTATTATAAACACTTAATAATTCTTACTATTATTGATGTTAAAATCATTTGTATTTTATAGAGCAAGGTAAACAAGGCATGCCTTTAACAAAAGTGACCGCCTCATAAATTATTCCGCGCCGAAAAAAATTTATATTTGCTCACCATTTATTGTCCCAGTCTTTAAAAAATGCATAAGTATTCAAAACAGATCCGACTATTATTAGCAGTTGATTGTATTATTTTTGGTTTTGACGGGGAGACACTTAAGATCCTTTTGATAAAAAGAGGGTTTCAGCCTGAAAAAGGTAACTGGAGCCTGATGGGTGGCTTTGTACAACCAAATGAAAGCATCGACCAGGCCGCCAGCAGAATATTAAAACAACTAACAGGTTTAGATGGGGTTTATCTGGAACAGTTGCACACCTTCGGCGACACCGGCCGCGATCCTATTGAAAGAACAGCGTCTGTGGCTTATTTTGCGCTGATAGACATCCATCAATACGAAACACAGCTAAGCAACGATTACCATGCCGAATGGTTTCCGCTTCAGCACATTCCAAAGCTGGTTTTTGATCACCAGGAAATGGTGGAGGCCGCCAAAAGGCGGATACGTTATAAAGCTGCTTTGCACCCGATATTATTTGAACTTCTGCCCCCAAAATTCACGCTTCCACAGCTGCAAATACTTTACGAAAGCGTTTTTAATACTACAATTGATAAGAGGAACTTTAGCAAGCGGGTATTGGCTACCGGGTTACTAATTAAACTAAACGACAAGGATAAAGCGGGATCAAAACGAGGCGCGTACTATTACCAACTAAACATGCAGCATTATTATGCTAAATTCCAGGCCTTTCTGAATTTCATCCCAAATCCGGACACGCTTCATCTTTAGTAGCTTTATTGCGTTTCTCTGGGAACACTTTAAATGTTTTTATCAATTACTTGTTTATTTAAATAATTAAGTGTTGTTTTGACACGAATTATATAACCGATTATGAATAAGGACCAATTTGTGATTGGAGTGGACTACGGCACCGACTCCGTTCGCTCCGTACTGATCAACGCCAAAAACGGCAATGAAATAGCTTCCTCTGTGTTCAATTATCCCCGGTGGCGGGATGGTTTGTACTGTAACGCGGCTGATAACCAATTCAGGCAGCACCCGCTTGACTATATAGAGGGTTTGGAAACAACCATAAAAGATTGCCTGGCAAAGGCTGGCGGCAGTAATGCTGCTAAGGCTGTTAAAGGGATAGCTGTTGATACCACCGGGTCAACACCGGTAGCTGTTGATAGCAATGGTGTGCCATTGGCGCTAACACCGGGATTTGAAAATAATCCCAATGCTATGTTCGTTCTTTGGAAAGACCACACTTCGGTTTACGAAGCAGCACAAATTAACGAACATGCAACCAAATTTGATATCAATTACCTTAAATATGTTGGTGGCATTTATTCGTCCGAATGGTTCTGGGCAAAATTACTCCATATATTAAGGTCCGATGAGCAGGTACGCGAGGAATGCTACTCCTGGGTGGAACATTGCGACTGGATCCCCTTCCTGTTAACAGGCGGTAGCGGAGCGGGAAACATAAAACGTGGCCGGTGTTCGGCCGGGCATAAGGCTCTTTGGGCCGAAGAATTCGGAGGATTACCCCCCGATGAATTTTTCTCATCTCTTGATCCGCTATTATCGGGCTTTACTTCGAGATTGTTTACCGACACGTTTACATCCGACCAGAAAGCAGGCTATTTATCCAAAGAATGGGCCGGCCGGCTTGGTCTTTCCACTGAGGTTGCCGTAGGCGTCGGCGCGTTTGACGCACATATGGGCGCCGTAGGCGGACAGATAGAACCCTATCACCTCAGTAAGGTAATGGGTACTTCCACCTGCGATATTTTAGTGGCCCCCACTGCAGAAATGCAGGGAAAACTGGTAAAAGGAATCTGCGGCCAGGTAAATGGCTCTGTTATTCCCGGAATGACCGGCCTCGAAGCAGGACAATCGGCATTTGGCGACACCTATGCATGGTTTAAAAATGTGATTTCATGGCCATTAAATAATTTGCTGAAAGATTCGGCAATAATAGATGCTAAAACCGCAGAAGCTTTACGAAACGAAATAAGCGCACGCATCATTCCTGAATTGAGCAGGCAGGCCCAATTGATCCCGATAGATGCGAATAATGAACTGGCGATAGATTGGCTTAACGGACGCCGGACACCTGATGCCGATCAAACGCTTAAAAGTGCCGTTACAGGTTTAAACCTGGGCAGCGATGCACCGAAGATCTTTCGCGCGCTGGCTGAAGCGACCTGTTTTGGCGCAAAAAGCATTGTTGATCGTTTTATCCAGGAAGGCATCCCAGTTAAAGGAATCATAGGTATCGGCGGCGTAGCGAAAAAGTCGCCGTTTGTAATGCAAATGATGGCCGATGTATTGGGTATGCCAATCCGGATCCATCAATTTGAGCATACCTGTGCTTTAGGCGCGGCCATGTTTGCGGCAGTTGTTGCAGATATTTATCCTACAGTTGAAGATGCCATGGCGGCGATGGGCAGCGGGTTTGATGTAGCGTATTATCCGGATAACCAGCTAAAAGAAATATATAACAAACGCTACCGGCAATATCACGACCTTGGTAAATTTGTGGAATGGCAGGTCGCGGTTAAATCATCCAATAATGAACACAAAATATACCAGGGGTAATCATGGGCATTTATCAACACATCAAGCAGGAAGCTTTTGAAGCAAACATGCAATTGCCTGCGCTGGGCCTTGTACTGTTTACCTTTGGCAACGTAAGCGCAGCCGACAGAAGTTTGGGCGTTTTTGCAATTAAACCAAGCGGAGTCCCCTACAAGGACCTTAGACCTGAAAAAATGGTGATCGTGGATTTTGAAGGCAATGTGATCGAAGGCAATTTAAGGCCATCATCTGATACCAAAACACACGCCGTTCTCTATAAAAATTGGGAAAGTGTAAACGGAATTGTGCACACACATTCTACCTATGCCACTGCCTGGGCGCAGTCTCAACGGGATATCCCGATATATGGTACTACCCATGCTGATCATCTTACGGTTGATATCCCATGTGCCGCCCCAATGGATGATGAAATGATACAGGGTGATTATGAACACGAAACCGGTCACCAGATCATTAATTGCCTTAATGAGCGCGGCCTGCATTTCCGGGAAATTGAAATGATCCTGGTTGGCAACCATGCACCTTTTACCTGGGGAAAAACGGCCGATAAAGCGGTGTATAACAGCGCTGTATTGGAATCGGTAGCTCAAATGGCCCTCTTAACCGAACAAATAAACCCGGAAGTACAGCGACTTAAAGCATCATTGATAAAAAAACATTTTGAACGAAAACATGGCCCGCGTTCATATTACGGCCAATAAAACAGGGAGCGCCATCACCGCGGCCGTCTCCGTCAAACTGAATTATAAATAAATAAACTAAGAGTAATGATCGATCTGAAAAAATTTGAAGTCTGGTTTATCACCGGCAGCCAGCATCTTTATGGCGAAGAAACGCTAAAACTTGTTGCCGAACATTCGCAGCAAATAGCAAAAGGTATTGATGCTTCCGGAAAAATACCCGTTCGTATTGTCTACAAGCCTATCGTAAAGAGCACGGAAGAAATTTATGAAACCCTTATGGAGGCTAACAGGGCCGAAAACTGTATTGGTATTATTACCTGGATGCATACTTTCTCTCCTGCAAAAATGTGGATCCGCGGTTTAAGTATCCTGCAAAAACCGATGCTTCACCTGCATACCCAATTTAACCGCGATATCCCCTGGAGTTCGATTGATATGGACTTTATGAATTTAAACCAAAGCGCCCATGGCGATCGTGAGTTTGGATTTATTGTTTCGCGCATGCGCAAAAACCGGAAAGTGGTGGTTGGCCACTGGCAGGATAACGAAGTATTGGCACAAATTGATGCCTGGACAAGGGCGGCAGCCGGCTGGCACGACTGGCAGGGTGCAAAGTTTGCCCGCTTTGGCGATAATATGCGCTTTGTAGCAGTTACCGAGGGTGATAAGGTGGAAGCGGAACTTAAGTTTGGCTATGCTGTTAATACCTATGGCGTAGGCGACCTTGTTGCCGTAATCAACGCCGTTAGCGAAGAAGCAATTGATGCGCTGGTGGCCGAATACGAAGCAACTTATACCATGGATGCTGCACTGCTTAAAGGCGGAGAAAAGCATTCATCGGTTTACGAGGCTGCCAGAATTGAGATTGGCCTGCGTACGTTTTTAGAAAATGGCGGCTTTAAAGGTTTTACTGATACGTTTGAAGACTTGCATGGCATGGTGCAGCTTCCGGGTATTGCGGCCCAGCGCTTAATGGAGGCAGGTTATGGGTTTGCAGGTGAAGGCGACTGGAAGACCGCGGCCCTGGTACGCGCATTTAAAGTAATGGGCAGCGGGCTTAAAGGCGGCAATGCCTTTATGGAAGATTATACTTATCATTTCGACCCGGATAATAACCTGGTACTGGGTTCGCATATGCTCGAAATTGACAGTTCCTTAGCAAAAGGCAAAATAGCGCTTGAAGTGCACCCGCTGGGTATTGGCGGCAAAGCTGACCCTGCCCGCCTGGTGTTTAATGTGGCCGGAGGGCCTGCATTAAATGCATCCATCATTGATATGGGCAACCGTTTCAGGCTGCTGATCAACGAGGTTGACGCTGTTGAACCACAACATGAATTGCCTAAACTGCCAGTGGCACGTGTACTCTGGAAGCCGTACCCGGATATGAAAACAGGCTGTGCCGCATGGATCTATGCCGGGGGCGCCCATCATACCGCCTACAGCCAAAACCTCACTGCTGAACATTTACAGGATTTTGCAGATATGGCAGGGCTGGAGTTTTTACGGATTGGCAAAGACACCAGGCTTGATCAGTTCCGAAATGAAATCCGGTGGAACGAGGCAGCCTATAAATAAGCATTTTTACAAAACAGGCATACCGGGTAAAAAACCTGTATGCCTGTTTCTTTTTTATATGCCTGTCATTCAATAAACAGCAAAAAACATGAACGGTTCTGGCTAGTTCCGTCATCCGGTAGCCTTAACCAACTGCTTTATTTAAAGCTATGATCGCGGTTTTAAAATCCTCCCGCGCTATCAGGAACTGGATGTTCACTTTCCTTAGAGCCATCCCGACACTTTTAATGTTGATGTCATGGCTGGCGAGTGCATCAGCGCTTTTAGCCAATAAACCGGGCTGATCCATATTTGTGCCAAGCAGGCAAACCATAGCCACCTGCTCTACAGTAACCTTTTCCACTACTGCTTCCAGGTCTGCTATCAGTGCTTCATTAAAATCATTCTCCCATATCACTATCGAAATACTGTTGGCGCTAGTGGCTTTAAAAGTATAGCTGACGCCATGTTTGTGGAACAGCTTCATGATCTGCAAATCACTGCCCACATTACCAACCATTAAGGGGTCATACGCATCTATCATTACCAGTTTATCCATCCCGGTAATTACCTCAACCCGTTTCTGTTTTGAGATATACTCCCTGGTGATCAATGTACCAGGATGAGATGGCTCAAAAGTATTTTTAATCCGCAAATGGATCCCATTGATCTCAAGCGGTTTTGATGCTTTCGGGTGGATGGCCTCCATACCCACATCGGCCAGCTGGTCGGCTATATCATAATTGGTAAAGCCTACCGGTTTGCAGTTTTCAATTCCTACAAGCGCAGGGTCGGCGGTGGAAAGGTGATATTCTTTATGGATAATGGCCTCCTTCGGTTTCAGGATCTCCGCGATCTTACTAAAAGTCACTTCCGAATAACCACGGTCAAATTCCCGCATGATACCTTCGGTGCCCTTGGCATAACCGGTAGCAATGCAAAGGCAATCTTCCAGTTTTACGGTCGAAAATGCTTCCTTTATCCGCTGGTCTATCGTCAGCGGCCGGGGGTCGTCAAAGCCGCTCAGGTCGATCAGTTTTGCACGGATGCCTTTGTTCTGTAAGATGTGCGTGAGGTTAAATGCCGAATGTGTTTCGCCTATGGAGGCCAGGATTTCCCTTGCTGCCAGCAGGATCCCCTCCTGGCTCACATAACCCGAAGCCAGTATATTCGATAAATTTTCGAGGTACACCTGTGCGCGGGCCACATGGTTTTCAATAAAGCGGTCGGCGACATCCAGATCGAGCCCCAGCCCCGTGTAGCGCTGGTTAATGGCCTTCAATTTTAAAACAAGCTCTTTTAACGGCCCGTGAAAATCCTGGTATTTTGCCAGTTGGTGGTAAACGCCGGGCGCACCGGTCTTTTTATCTTCAAGCAATATATTAGTAACTCCCGAAAAAGCCGAAACCACCAGCACACGGTTATACAAACGCTCCCCGGAGCGTTCAAACAAAACAATATTATTAATTACCTCACCCAGGGCGCTCATGGACGTCCCGCCTATTTTTTCAACAGTTAGCATACTTAAAATCCAATCTATTTTTTCGCCTAAGCTATTAATTTTTGTTTTAATGGGACAATAGAACTGTATTTTTTGGATGGTGAACGTTATGAACCGTTGATTTATCCAATGTACTCAAGGCAAACAGTTGCATTGCAGACATACACAGCAATTTCCATGGCGCCGGCTAATTGCTATTTATTTTTATTTAGATTAATTATAAATAATACTTGTTACTTCAATTGCCGATTCTATCTTTGCGCTTAATTAGAATTAATCTAAATAGGCAATGAAAAATATATATATCGTATCTATTATAACCTAAATACTGATGTCCGCCAGCATCAAACGACCTGCTATTTGCAGCTTCCGGCTAATAAAGGCTGGTATTAGTATGTTGAGTTGTACTAATGCCAGGGTAACCCTAAAAGACTGTACGTACCTATTTTGCCATTATGTCTTTCGACTGTTTTTTGAGCGCATCAAATTTCTCAAGCAAGCATTTATATTCCTTTACCAATTCACTAAACCGATTGGTTAAATTGGTCAATCGCTCTCTGTCGGTATTACCAATAGAGTTAAATCTATGTGTTTGTAAACCTTTCACTTGTGTGAATCACTTTTATACTATTTCGTAATCTTAATTTAGCTTCTTGATTAATTGAACAAAAAATCTAAGACCAAATTGTTAATTTCCCGGTTCTGTTTCGGTAATGCTTGCGATATTAAATTGACTTAGTGAGCGATAATTAACAATGGAGGAATCGTAAATTTAGTAACCATTTTTATCAAAGTATTCAAATCAAAAGGTTTTTCCAGGTAAGCATCCGCACCACACTCTTTTGAAATATTTCCAAGATTAGGGTGGGTCGACATTAAAATGACCGGAATTTCTTTTGTAAGTAAATTTGATTTTAATTCTGAACAGAGCTGGCTGCCATGCCCATTCGGCAAATAATAATCCAATATAATGATGTCAGGATTACTTTTGATGATATCTATCGTTGACAGGATAGAGTCAGACTGTTCATATTTAAAACCTAAGTCATTAATAAGATAATTGATGCATTGGGCAGTATCAGCATCATCTTCTATTATAAGGACCTTTTTCATACAATCAAAAGTTAAAGCACTTGGTAACTAGGCTATTACTTAATAGGGATTATAAAGCTATTTAGGTTTAATCAGTTAAAAAATGATTTCAGGCACATTAGGTAAATTTATATGAAGAAAATTAATTAACCTGGCAAAATAAAACGCAAATTCAATATAAATCAGTTAAGGCAGGCTTGTTTCATATACAATATCAGGTTTTTGGGGAGTAAGTGCCGGTTGAATATTCCATATAATTCATTCTCGTTGGATGCACATCTCTTAACCACCCTGTCTTTAATTCATTAATTTGGGGAGTACTTTTGCGTATGCCGATCATTTAATTTAAGACACAAATTTGCCAGCGTCTAACTCACCGTTATCAGGTGACGTCGCTCAACAGAATTTCCGGATTATGGTAGGATTAAGTGAAAGGAGGGGCGGAAT
>NZ_CAIWNH010000401.1 GCF_903913935.1 uncultured Mucilaginibacter sp. | reverse complement strand
TATCAATAAACCCCCGGAGCAGGTAAGCTGGACACAAGGTGTGCCGCAAACATCCCTGGATTTTATTCACGGGTTTCAATTATCCAAAAACTCCAGCATTATTGATATTGGTGGAGGCGATAGCAACCTGGTGGACTTTCTTCTAAAGGAAGGGTTTCAAAATATTACTGTGCTGGATATTTCATCAACAGCGATTGAAAAAGCCAAAGCCAGGCTGGGAAAGAAAAGCGACCTGGTTAAGTGGGTAGTTTCAGACATCACGGAGTTTAATCCAACTGAACATTTCGACCTTTGGCATGACCGGGCTACCTTTCATTTCCTGACCAGCAAGGCCCAGATCGCAGCTTATCTCCAAATCGCAGGAAAGGCTACTAATAGCTACATGGTCGTAGGCACCTTTTCTGAAACCGGGCCGGATAAATGCAGCGGGCTACCGGTTAAACAATATACAGAGAATCAGCTGACAAGACAATTGAACAGGTGTTTCAAAAAAATCAAATGCATCAACGAGGACCATATCACGCCATTTCAAACCAAACAGAATTTTCTTTTTTGCAGTTTTAAAAAGAAGATTATCAATTAATAACCGGTGTAGCATATCGTAGTTAGTAGTTTGTTACTTTTATCCGGAATCCGGCGGCCGGCGTACAAATACCAGCTATTGTTGATAATACCCCGGGTAACGGAAAAAGTAAATAAATTCAATAATGCCCCATAGTGGTTGCTTTTTTACCATAGTGTGCACCTGGATTTCACAAAGGCCACGAACATTTGAAGGTGACAAAATCTCATGTTGCTTTTCATTTTTTATGAATTTTTGTATTTATTGGTATCGAACGCCCATGCCCAAAAGAACGGAATAGCCAGGCAAATCTCCCGGAATTTGCAGGATATCAATATATTAAATGCATACCTATTCAAAATTAATGCAAAAAGTACTAAATTTAGCTGCATTAAAATACGCTTATCATGCCGATATTCATGGATGTTCATATTGTTCCGGGCGTAAAAGCCAAAGATGTTGCCGAAGCGCACCGTTTGGACCTGCTTCACCAGCAGGAACACGGCTGCAATTGCATGACCTATTGGATAGATGAAGCCCGTGAAAGTATTTTCTGCCTGATTGATGCCCCGGATAAAGATGCGGTGGCCGAAATGCATAGTAAAGCACATGGCCTGATTCCCAATAAGATCATTGAAGTGAACAGCAACCTGGTGGAAGCTTTCCTGGGGCGGATCTATGATCCCTCCGACGCGCCGGTCTCAAATGATGGGTTGAAAGTTTTTGCCGACCATTCTTTCAGGATCTTACTGGTGACCAAAACAGCCGACCCGGTATTGCTAAAACACCAGTTTGGGGACGAGCAGGCAAGCGAATTATTAAGCGCGCATACCAGCATCATCCGTAAAAATATTTTAGCGCAGGGCGGACGCGAAGTGGAGCATGAAGGAAGCGGTTTTGTGGTTTCGTTTTCATTTGCAGCTAAAGCAGTGGATTGTGCCTTGTCGATCCGGAAGGAAATGCCGTCTTCTATGGCGGAACAAATTGATTTAAGGATAGCCGTAAATGCTGGGGAACCGGTTGAGCGCAGCGAGCACCTGTTTGGCGAAACCATTGAATTTGCAACGAACATGTGCCGGATCGCCAAAGAGGGGAAGATTGCCATCGCATCGCCCGTAAAAGAATTGATCGCAGATGACCTTTTCCAAAAGGAACGAAAATATTTCCTGAACCTTTTACCGGCCGATGAGCATTTATTGAAATTACTGTTCAGCAAACTGGAAGAGAACTGGCAGGATGCGGATTTCGACCTTTCGGATTACTGCAGTGCCACGGCGATGAGCAGCTCCCAATTGTACCGTAAAACCATCGCCTTAACCAGCCTGCCACCCAATTCGCTGTTAAAGGATTTCAGGCTGCATAAAGCAAAGGACCTGATGAGAAAACGGTACTTCAATATCGCGCAAATTACTTTCGATTCTGGCTTTACCAGCGCTTCTTATTTTACCAAATGCTTTAAAAAGAAATACGGCCTGCTGCCCATGACCTATCTCGAATTACTCCACTAATTACTTCCGGTTAAATTTTACCATTTATTGACGGATTTGTTTCATCCGGTTTGCTATTTATTGAATGATTTGTTATAGCTGCCGCTATTAGCCGGCGATATCTTTGAGTATTCTTAAACAATTAAACTCAACGTTATGAAACTAATTAAAAACACCACCCTGATCCTGATGATCGTCCTGTTCAGCAGCATGATCGCCAAAGCACAAACCTCTGTAAAAGACAGTTCAAACAAATCAACCACAACAACAATGAAAACTTACCTCATCGAAAGAGACATCCCGAACGCCGGCAAGTTAACGCCAGAGCAGTTAAAATCAATTTCACAAAAATCATGCAGTGTGC
>NZ_CAIWNH010000400.1 GCF_903913935.1 uncultured Mucilaginibacter sp. | reverse complement strand
TCATAGTTGATGGTTCATGGGGGGAAAAGCTAATTTCGACTATGAACTATGATCTATGAACCATCAACTCCTTTCATTAACTAATGAACCACAGTATGACCACAAACACTATTATAAACCTTAGAGGTGTCGACATTTACCAGCAAAAGAACCTGGTGCTTAATAATGTTAATCTTCACATAGACAAAGGTGATTTTGTTTGGCTGATCGGGCAAACAGGTTCCGGAAAAAGCAGTTTATTGAAAGTTATTTATGGCGATCTTGCAATTTCCACCGGCGATGGCATCGCCTGCGGGTACGATCTCAATCATATCAAATCAAAAGATATTCCCTTCCTTCGCCGTAAACTGGGCATCGTTTTCCAGGATTTCCAGTTATTAACGGACCGTTCTGTTGAGGATAACCTTCAATTTGTAATGCGTGCCACAGGCTGGACCGATAAAAAATTAATTGCCGACAAGGCGCTGGATGTACTCGAAAAAGTAGGCCTTCGGTCTAAATTAAAAAAAATGCCGCATGAGCTTTCAGGCGGAGAGCAGCAGCGGGTGGTGATTGCCCGCGCATTGCTTAATGACCCCGAAATTATCCTGGCAGATGAACCAACCGGTAACCTTGACCCTGATACCTCTGAAGAAATAGTGCTGCTGCTGAAACAGATCAGCCAGTCAGGCACTGCCGTTATTGTTGCTACACACGATTATCATATCATCCGCACCTTCCCTTCGCGAATTATTAAATGCGAAAACGGGAAAGTTTTGGAAGACGCCAAGATAGTCTGATTTCGGAATTCGGATTGTCGATTTCGGATTTAGTATGGGACAATCGTAGTCATACCACTCTTTAATGACCAAATGACCTCAAAAAGTGTCATTATTTACCCTTAAAAATCAATAGTACTGACACGATGTCGCCTTTGAGTGAATGGCAGGATACTTGATTGGCACTATGAGCTATGAATATTAATGATATGCTAAAGAAAAAAAAGAAAGAAGATATAGAAAATCCGGAAGGGTTTAATAATGCAAATAACGAAAACGGTCAGGCTGTCATTCCTGAGACAGAAGAAATTGAAAATATGCCAACAGCGGCAGATGTTTTGAAAGAAGAACTGGCAACAGCAAATGACAGGTATTTGCGTTTATATGCTGAATTTGATAATTTCAGGAGGCGTACCATCAAAGAACGCGAAGATGCCAGGAAAATGGAAGGCAAAGATGTGATCGTTTCCCTTCTGCCGGTACTGGATGATTTTGACCGTGCCTTAAGGTCAATGGAAAGCGCAGCAGATGTTGCCCCTGTTAAGGAAGGGGTTAACCTGATCCAAAATAAATTAAAGAACACGCTTACTCAAAAAGGGTTAAAAGCCATGGAGTCCATCGGAAATCCGTTTGACCCTGAATTGCACGAAGCCATCACCAATATCCCGGCTCCTACCGAAGATTGGAAAGGAAAAGTGATCGACGAGATGGAAAAAGGCTATTATTTAAATGATAAGGTGGTTCGTTTTGCAAAAGTAATAGTAGGCGCGTAATTGATTTCGGATTTCGGATGTTCAATTTCGGATTTATTAAATTCCAATTAAATGTCCTATCCTAAAAATCAAAATTAAAAAAATTCAAATTCCGAAATCGAAATTCCGAAATCCGAAATAAAAAAAGATATGTCTAAAAGAGATTACTACGATGTGCTTGGTGTAGCGAAGGGGGCAGATGCTGATGAAATTAAGAAAGCTTACCGGAAGATGGCTATCAAATTTCACCCTGATAAAAACCAGGGAGACAAAGCCGCTGAAGAAAAGTTTAAGGAAGCTGCTGAAGCATACGAAGTATTAAGTAATCCCGAAAAACGCCAGCGGTACGACCAGTTTGGTCATGCAGCCAACGCGCATTCTGCCAATGGTGGCGGATATGGCGGCGGTGGTGGCATGAATATGGATGACATATTCAGCCAGTTCGGCGATATTTTTGGCGGCGGCAGCCCGTTTGAAGGTTTTTTTGGCGGTGGCCGGCAAGGCGGCAGCCAGGGAGGCCGCAGGGTGGCGCGTGGCAGCAACCTGCGCATTAAAGTAAGGCTAACGTTGGAAGAAATTGCCAACGGCGCCGAAAAGAAGATAAAAGTTAACAAACAGATTGTTTGTAAAACCTGTGAGGGCACCGGTGCAAAGGATAAATCATCCTTCCAAACCTGTAAAACCTGCGGCGGTTCCGGCGCGGTACGCAGGGTAACCAATACTATTTTGGGCCAGATGCAAACTACCAGCACCTGCCCTACCTGTAACGGCGAAGGCTCAACTATACTGTCAAAATGTACCGTTTGTCATGGTGACGGCGTGGTACGTGGCGAAGAAACTATCAGCATCAATATTCCTGCCGGTGTAAGCGAAGGCATGCAGTTGAGCATGAGCGGCAAAGGTAACGCGGCACCCCGTGGCGGCATGCCAGGCGACCTGATTATCCTGATTGAAGAGATCCCGCATGAAACGTTAAAACGCGATGGTAACAACGTGATTTACGACCTGCACATCAATTTTGTGGATGCTACCTTAGGTACCAGCGTTGAAGTGCCCACCATTGACGGAAAAGTAAAAATAAAAATAGACCCCGGTACCCAGGGCGGTAAAATACTGCGCCTGAAAAGCAAAGGCGTGCCCGAAGTTAACTCTTACCACCGCGGCGATCAATTGGTTCATATCAACATATGGACACCAAAAGTAGTGAGCCGCGAAGAGCGCGAGGTACTGGAGAAACTGCAAAACTCACCCAACTTTAAACCCAACCCCGGCAAAAATGAGAAATCATTCTTTGAGCGGATGAAGGAATATTTTGAGTAGAAGTTGAAAGGTTAAAGGCGAAAGCTAAAAGGTTTTTTAAGCCCGGAATTTTAGGATTTCGGGCTTTTTGGTTTTTCGGGATTAATGATTAGCTTTAATAATCCAATTCTTATATGTTAAAAGTTAACCTAAAAACCAATCAACTGATTTTCACAGCAACAATTGTCTATATAGTTTTATCGATAGCTGAGTTCTATCTAAAAATCAGCCAGGTTGCCGCCTCCAACACAATTTATTATGCCTATTCTATTTTTATGGAGGCTCTATATGTTTTACTAATATTCTATTTGATCAGTATTTTGATGTTTTTCGGAGAAAAAACAGAGATATCAACAGCTGTAACTATGTTAATCTGTATAGATATTCTAAGATTTATAGCCACCGAATGGCCTGGAAAGGTATTAAGTTACGGCCTGACCCCAACTTTGGGCATTTTAACTTTAGTGGCGTATATCTACCTCGTGGTTCAATTTTTCAAGGTCAAAAGCAGTTGCATTTCGCGACCTTTTAGATTACTGGGCCTTAGTTTTTTTGCTGTAATGCTCATTAAATCAGCAATTACTATCGCCTTTCCATTAATAGCGGACGGCATTAACCAGGAATTTAATAATATATTTTCGCTCCTAATACCACTGTCAATACTTTATATATTAAAAAAAGCCACCCGATTAATAAAAGATAAAAACATTGAATTAACTGCTTAACATTGTTTATTTTTTCGGT
>NZ_CAIWNH010000399.1 GCF_903913935.1 uncultured Mucilaginibacter sp. | reverse complement strand
GTTTAAAATAGAAGCTACCATCGACGAAAAAGACGCAGGTATTTGGGAATTCAGGAATATGGCCAATATACATTGCTATAGTAACCTTTTCCAATGGGCCGGCGCCGCAGCTGCTGAAAAGATGGCTTTAACAATTGATAACAAGGAATTGGTTGAAAAAGCCCGGTCGTTAAAAGACCGCGCGGCAGCCCATATTGAAAGCTGTTATGATCCGGTAAGGAAAGTTTACACCAATTCAGCGGGTAGCCCAAACCTGGACGCCAGTACGCTTCAACTCATTATGATGAATTACCTCGACCCGGCATCCGACCGGGCAAAGGATCACTTAATTGCATTAGAAAAGGAGTTGAGAACACCAAATGGCTTGTTTTACAGGTATTTATATAAAGATGATTTTGGCCGCCCGAAAACAACGTTTCTTATCTGTGCTTTCTGGTATGTGGAAGCGCTGGCCTGCGTGGGCCGGTTAGATGATGCCATGCACGAATTTGAAAATCTGCTGCAATTCAGCAACCACCTGCTTTTATTCAGCGAAGATGTTGACGAAGAAGATGGCAGCCAATGGGGTAATTTCCCGCAGGCCTACAGCCATGTGGGATTAATGAATGCGGCCTACCGCATAGCCATGAAGCTAGACAGGCCGATATTTTTGTAAATTTAACTGAAAGGCGAAAGGTAAAGGGTGAAAGGCAAAGAATAACAAACCGTTTGCCTTTCGCCTTTAACCTTTCACCTCAACCGCCACACTTTCCGTAAAACTCAGCAGCAATTTTCTCACTTCTGCAGGGTTTCTGAGATAGAATTTAGCCGCTGATACGTTGCTGCCAACTTTTATGGTAATGGCATTATCCGGCAAAGCCTTAAAGATATCTTCATCTGTATAGTCATCACCAAACGCAATTATAAAATCATAATTATCTTTTTCGACCAAAAGCAAGGCTGCTTTTCCTTTATTGATCTCCACATTTTTTACTTCCAGCACCTTATCCCCGGGTAAAAGCTGTAATCCCTTATCACTTGCCAGGTATTTTAAATTATTCATCAACTCGTTGGCGCGCAATTCTCCCAGGCCCTTTTGCGCGTTGCGGTAATGCCACACCAGCGAGTAGGTTTTTTCTTCGATGAATGATCCGGGGGTCCGGTCGACATAGGTCTCTAATACGGGTAAAATATCCTGTTTCCAACTGTCGGATAATCCTGAAATCTTATGCCAGGATTTATTTTGTTCTTTATACCATGCGCCGTGTTCGGCAACAAGGTAAACGTTTTTATCGCCGAACCATTCGCCAAGGTTTTTGTGTTTCCTTCCGCTGATCATAATTACTTCATTGGCAGGATCCTCGGTTAACTTATCAATAATTGCAAATAGTTCTCTATCCGGGTTAGCCTGTGAGATATTTGACTTAAAGCCAACCAGCGTGCCGTCATAATCTAAAAATATAATGCGTTTTTTTGTTTTAGAATACCGTTTCACAATGGATTGTTCGGTGCCAAAACTCACATGCCGTGTTTGCATGGAACGCTGCATTTGCTTAACTTCTTTAAGCTTATCCATGAAAATTTTAACCCAATGCAGGATATTGAACTTTGTTACCAGTGCTCTCATTTGCTGCATCCGCTCTTTTTGTTCATCTTCGGGCATATTCAGGGCGGTAATAATTGCATCGCATACTTCGTCGATATTATTGGGGTTAACGATAAGTGCATCAATCAATTCTTTTGAGGCCCCTGCCATTTCGCTGAGTACCAGCACGCCATCGTCGTGTATCCTGCTGGCAACATATTCTTTGCTCACCAGGTTCATACCGTCGCGCATAGGCGTAACGAGGCAAACATCCGCTGAGGCATATAAGGCTGAAAGCATTTCAATAGGGAATGACCGATAGTAGTAATGTATGGGCGTCCAGTCCATTTTGCGGTAAAGCGCATTGATATTACCAACCTTTTTATCAATTTCATCACGTAAATGAGCATACTGAGGCACAGTATCTCTTGACGGCACCACGATCATATACATCGTTATTTTTTCCGCATATTCTGGGTGCTTTTGCAATAGCTGTTCAAAAGCCTGTAAACGTTGTAATATCCCCTTGCTATAATCAAGCCTGTCAATTGATAGGATAAGTTTTGAATTCTTAAAGGCATCTTTTATCGAGGCGATATGATCTTTAACAACTTTTTTCAACGGAAGCGCAGCATATTTGTTTACATCAATACCCATCGCGAAGGATTCAACCACCAGCGATCGCTCACCGGTAGTGATGATATTCGCAGATACAGTAACCGGCAAAATCCGCGACACGGATCCGGTAAAATGGCGCACGTCGTCAAATGTGTGGAACCCGATCAGGTCGGCGCCCATTAATCCTTCCAGTAATTCATAACGCCAGGGGATATTCCTGAACATTTCGTGTGATGGAAACGGGATATGGAGGAAAAACCCGATGGAAACATCAGGTAGTTCAGCCCTTACCAGTGATGGCAAGAGTAAAAGCTGGTAATCGTGTATCCAGATCACATCTCCCGGCTCGGCAATCTTCAGGATTTCGTCCCTGAATTTCCGGTTCACGATATTATAATATTCCCAGTACGATTGTTTGTAAACGGTATAAGTTGAAATATAATAGTGGAATACAGGCCATAGCACATCATTGCTGAACCCTTCATAATATTGATTGATCTCCTCCTGCTCTAAAAAAACAGGTGCAAGACTCATCTCAGCAAGTTGCTGCCTGATATTTTCACGGTCGTTTTGTTCAGTTACCTCAATGCCGGGCCATCCGATCCATTTGTTGTTACCGTGTTTATAAACCGAGCGAAGGCCGGTTGCTAAACCGCCTTCGCTTGATGAGAAAACATATCCTTCATCTATTTTTGATATTTTTACAGGAAGCCTGTTAGATACGATTATAGTTTTGGGCATAAAGACCTTTTATGATAAAAGGTTTCTTTATCGAAGTTGTTTTAAAAAAAACCGCAAAACAGGCTATTGCAAGCAAATTTTTTCATAAAAAAAGCCGCCTGCACTTGTGCAGGCGGCTACGATAGATTAAATTACGTGATAACTTATTTAACTTGTTTAAAGAAGTCAAGATTACCTGAACCTGTTACCCTAACCAACACTTCGTGGTTATCATTCTTCAAATCAACGAAGTATGAAGTAGCGTCGATATCGTTGTTAACAGCTTCGTTTGTCTGGTAAACGATCACACTAACAGGAGTATATTCCTTGTATTGTTCAGCGATCAGTTTCTGCGATTTTGCAGGGATAGCTTCGTAGCTGATTGTTTGGGTTGTGCCCAGGAAATCACCGCTAAGGTTGTAAAACGCGGTTTTCTTGGTGCCGTCGATCAAAAATTCAGCTTTTTGAACGTTTTTGTTAACTGTCCAAACTACGCTGGTTGCACCGGCAAAGTCAGCGTTAAACTCTTGTTGAACATAATATGATGCAGTAGCAGTGTTTTCATTAGCTTTCTTACCGCCGTCAGCAGCAAATACAGTTACACTAAATAAAGCAGCAGTTGCGATTGTTAAAAATATTTTTTTCATGGTTGTTTTTAATTTTAAATCCGCAACAAATATAGAGTTATTTTAACAAACACATAAATTTTATTTCACTTTTATGATAAATTCATAATTATAGTCTATTAATGGTGAAAATTTTAGATATTCATAATTCACTTAGTTTATTTTTTACAATATGTCAATCAAAAAAACATCTAAAAACACAGTAATTTTAATTGTAATGCCTTTTTAATATTAAATTAACCTTAAAAATGTCATTTAAGTGTCATGTGAACAATTATTTGTTGATGAAGTAGGAATAAGTTGATTGTTTAGATAATTTTTAATTCGAAAACCAATCAACTTAATCAACCCAATTAACCCAATCAGCCCTATCAACCACTCACTAATACTCAACCATTATCAGCAAAGCCTGGATACAGGGTCATTCCGCCATCCATAAAGATTGTGGTGCCTGTAATGTAGTCAGCTTCGTCGGAGGCGAGCCAGGTGGCAAGTTTGCCAATGTCTTCAGGTTCGCCTACGCGGTTGTAAGGGATGAGGGTTAATAATTTGTTCAGCGCTTCAGGTGTATCCCAGGCACTTTTGTTTATCGGGGTTTGTATGGCGCCCGGGCCGATGGCTACTACGCGGATCTTATGCGGGGCAAGTTCCTGGGCGATGCTTTTCATAAACATACTGATACCGCCCTTGCTGGTTGCATAATTTACATGGCCTGCCCATGGGATCACTTCATGAACGCTGCTCATACAGATTATTTTACCCGCTGCCCTGCTCCTGCCTTCCACAACTCCCCTTTTTATAAATTCTTTGGCCGCTTCGCGTGCACACAGGAACTGCCCGGTTAGGTTGATACCAATGACGGTATTCCATTGTTCCAAAGTCATATCGATAAAACGGGAATCACGTTGGAGGCCGGCATTGTTCACCAGGATGTCAATGGTGCCGTATTGCTGGTACATTTCGACAAACATGGCTTTCACTTCGTCTTCCTTGCTGATATCCGCGTGAATAGCATAGGCTTTCCCGCCGGCGGCTGTTATTTCATCTACAGTTTGTTCGGCCACTTCGTGCGCATCCACATGGTTAATGATCACGTTAGCGCCTGCGGCCGCCATGGCTAATGCTACGCCTTTGCCTATGCCGCTGTCCGCGCCCGTTATTAATGCTGATTGTCCTTGTAATGCTGTTGAGTTCATAGATATTTTTAAGTTATTTTTAAGTGGTAGTATTATAGGTTTTTCACGAACCTCAAATTTCTGCTAAAGTACTGCTCGGTTAAATTCCAATAAATAAGGCCGGAAAAACCGGCCTTATAAAAATAAAAACTTAATTATTAGGAAATAAAAAAAAAGATGCGATTATTTTCCTTTTAATGAAAAGTTATATCCTACACGAATAGCGAACATACTGATCACATCGCCTTCGGTATAATATCTTAAACTCAGGTCAAATCCATTTGTCACATAACCCACATTTAAACTGCCTGCAAAGTTGGTCTGTGAAAAGGAAAAACCAGGCCCTTTGGTAGTTAAATCGCCGACACCAATTTGTGGCTCGCCATAAAAGCCATTACTCGTATTATAGCGGTACCCGGCCAGAATTGGAACAAGGCTTAGCGTTTGTCCCGCAAAAATAGTTCCTGATTTACTGCTAAAAGTAGAATAGCCGGCAGTTAATGTAATTTGTCCGGATTGGCCAACTCCAAAAAGGCCCTTAAGATTTCCTCCAAATCCTACATTATAGGCAGAACTGTATGATCCTAAAAGGAAGTCCCCTTCGGCACCTACACCAATCTGGTTATTGCCGGTTTGGCCGTAGCAATAAATAGTTGTTCCCAAAAAAACAACCAGAGCAATTAAAATTTTTCTAATAAATTTTATTTTTTAATGATATTATTAGGTTAATTTTAAACAAGTTAAAATAAAATCATTAGAAAATAAAAATTTATTTTTGGTTTAAATAATAGGCCTAATGGTAATTTACCATTGGTTAAATAACAGGCTTACTTTTTATCAGCTATTTATATTTAAGGTTGAAAAAAACAACTACTGACTACCTGTGTTGCAAGGACCACTTAGGCACGTACCCCACCACATTATTATAAGACACCCTATAATACGTATTCCCCTTGGCGATAACCACCACTTTTGAATTAGCCGGGATAGTTTGGATAATGACAGCGCCGTAGCTGTCAAATTCCCTCATGTTAACTACGCCGGTAGGATTTGCCTTAACATAAGTCATGTATGACGAATTAACTTGCAAACCTTCATTTTTACTGGCTGCAGAAATAGTTTGTTTGGCATTAAAATCAGGAATGGATTTTTTAACCGGAGTGACCGCGGGTTCAATGTTACTGGTAGCGGTTTGCTTATTGTTTTCCAACGCGGTTTGTTTGATCCTGTAAACTGGTTCAATTGGTTTCTCATAGCTATTAGCTATATCAACTTTAGATGAATCTGCGGCGATCTTATTTTTATGTTTCTTTTTATGATGTTTTATGGTATTGGCGACAATTACCCTGCTGGCAGGGTTTGATTGAATATTAATGATCTTATTAGGCGGATTGAATGTCCTCACCAGGTAATCACCTAAAATAAGGGCGATCAATATAAAAACAATCGTCATGCCAATACCCGGACCTTTTCTTTTGGTTGGAACTGATGACGAGGACGGCGGCCTGTAAGTTTGCTGACTATAATAGTATTGTTGTTTCGGCTGCTCCTGCTGGTACGATTTTACTTTATTTATCGCTTGGTCGTACTGAATACGTTTAACAGGATCGCGTAATGTTTCCCAGGCCTCCTTAATATCCCTGAAGCGGTTTTCGAAATATTTATCGCCCTGGTTCAGGTCGGGGTGGAGCTTTTTCGAAAGTTTTCGGTATGCTTCCTTTATTTCATCTAAAGTGCAATCCGGTTCCAGCCCCAGAATATAATAGAAATCCTTCATTATTGAATATTACAGCTAAAACACTTTGAATAACTGTTTGATTCAATTTTTATGATTTAGTTTAACGGGACATATAGAATGTGCCTATGCCGGATTTCCAAAATTATAGGTATACTTGTTTATGGAGACCAAAACGCAATTTAAATTCAATCCTTTCTGGGTATTTTTTTTGAGTTTCCTTACGTTAGCCATTCTGAAAACGTGCTTCAGTTATCTTTCACAACCATTGGTAAGCTGGGATAATTTTTTTTCGTGTTTACTTCCGGCGTTGTTGGTTTATCTTTTTTTGCCAATGACAGTTAAAATGATTTTTAATATTCCCGCGATTGTATTAACTGACGATTGCTTGAATAATAATATAGGAGGATATTCAATAGAGTGGGCGGATATAGCAAGCATAGAACTTAACACAAGTGGAACCCGAAGTCTCGCTAAATTGGCAATCAATTTAAAGGAACCGGAAAAATATTTTAACACCCCGATTAAAATGTTCCTTTATAAAACCAGACAGCTTGTTGTTGTCAACGACAAATCAATATTTGTGGATTTTGTATCCGGAAACAATGAAGAAATTTTTTCAATAATAAAGGCCTATTGGACAAAGGATGTCGAGGACTAAAGTTCCTTGATATATTCCAAAAACAAATACAAGGCCTTCTTTTTATCCTCTGTTAAATCAAAATCGAGTTTGTGCATCAGGTAATCTTCCAGGTCGAAGTCTGGCCTTTGGGGTAATTCTTTCAGCAATTCTGTACGATGATCGAGCCCAAATTTAAGCGCCTGGTTAAATTCAGCCATAAATTCCTTCGGGATGGGTTTGTTCGCTATCCATGCGGCGAAAACAAAGGGCAGGCCCGTGAATTTCTGCCATTCTTCGGCAAGATCATACACAAAAGCATATTTTTCCTTTTTGCCGAAGGTTCGGTCACCTATTTGTACAAAAGCAGTAGTTGCGTCTGGTGATTCCGCATAATCACCTGCATTAACCACCAATTCAGGCGTTGTTTTCCAGAAATTGTTGAGCAATACTTTCGCAAGGTTATTGGATGAGCGCGACTGAGGATCCAGCTGCAGCGTTTTAACTTCGTTGATATCGCAATTGCTAAAGATAAACACAGAATTAACCGCTCCAACCGCACCGATACAATAATCAGCTACAATTTCCCATGCCGGCAGGCTTAAAGCTGCTGCCACAGGGATAAGGCCGATATCAACCACATCATCAATCAGTTTTTGTGCACAATCTGTAGGGTTATCAAGGCTGAGCTCAATTTTTTCGCTGATGCCTGAATGCTGCAGGCCGTATATAAAGGGTTTGGTATTAGTATAGCTAACTGCTGATATGCTGATCTTATCCACAAAAAATATTAAATGTTTTTTAAATGTTCGGCATTGTTAAAATCTACGATCTCGTATTTAACGCCGTCAAAGGTAACTTTATATAAAACCAGGTTCTGGTGAGGGAATGAATCCATCTCCGTAAGCGGCTTATCGGTCAGCAGGCATAAAATAAGCCTGAGTGCCCTGCCGTGCATGCAAATCAGCACCGTTTCCTCCTCAGGATGGCTCATGATCACTTTTAAAGCTTCCTGCTGCCTGGCTTTTACTTCATTTGGGCTTTCTCCCCCTTCAAATTTTGCATCCAGGTTGCCATCTACCCATTCACGCATGATCTTTAAAAACTCGCCCCTGTTTTCTTGTGTCGCCGGTTGTCCCTCATGGATCCCCCACCCCAACTCATCAAGCCCCGCCAGTTTTTCATAAGGAACACCCAAATCAATAAAATGCTGAATGCTTTGCTGTGTCCGTTTCAGTTCGGAAATATAAATTTTATCGAACGCAACCGATTTATAGGCATCGAAAAAAGCCAGTGCCTGTTTGCGCCCTTCATCATTTAAATCGGTATTCATACCACGACCCTGGATGATGCCTTGTTTGTTTAAATCAGTTTGCCCGTGGCGGACGATATATAATGTTTTAGTCATTGAGTCATTTGGTCATTAAGTCATTGAATGTTTGTTAAGTGATATTTGATCTTTCTGCGTCGCTATAAAACAGATTACATTTTACAATGACTTAACGACCAAATGACCTAATTGATAACCGGTAATCTGTAATACGAAGGTTTCGCTTCGTCCGGAAATTTAAAATCAGTATAATCTGTTACTACGTTGTATAACGTATCACGTTCAATAGGCTGACGGCCCACCTGCTTGATCAGTTCAACCAATTGCTTGGTGCTCATGGCCGGGTGTTGTTCTTCAGCTCCTGCCATTGAGTAAATTTTAGTAGTATCATCAAGCGTTCCGTCGATATCATCCACACCAAAATTCAATGATAATTGCGCGGTATTACGGCTGATCATCGCCCAGTAAGCCTTAATGTGGTCAAAGTTATCCAGGTAGATACGGGATATGGCATAATTGCGCAGATCTTCAATCACGGATACTTCCGGAACATGTGACATCTGGTTATCCTGGTTACGAAATTTCAGCGGGATAAACGTTTGGAAACCGCCGGTTTTATCCTGTAGTTTACGCAAACGCTCCATATGATCAACCCGGTGCCAGAATTTCTCAATATGACCGTATAGCATAGTGGCATTTGACCTGGCACCCAGTTTATGCCATTCTTCGTGGATAGCCAGCCATTGCTCGGCGTTACATTTATCTTTGGCGATCTGCTCCCTTATTTCAGGATGGAAGATCTCGGCCCCGCCGCCGGGGATCGACTGTAAGCCTGCATCGTACATCAGGCGCATACCGGTTGCATAATCAATTTTTGCTTTTTTAAAGATATAGTGATATTCAACCGGTGTAAGCGCCTTAATATGCAGTTCGGGCCTGTGCGCCCTGATCCTGCTGAACAATTCGCTGTAAAAAGCGACGTCGTACTGCGGTAAAACCCCGCCCACAATATGTACTTCGGTAACCGGCTCATTGTCGTATTTTTTTACGATATCGAACATCTCATCCATGGTATACTCCCACCCTTCCGAGCGTTGTTTAATCAACACGGAGTAGGAGCAAAATTTACAGTCGTAAACACATAAATTGGTGGGTTCGATATGAAAGTTACGGTTAAAATAAGTTTTGTTGCCGTGACGTTTTTCGCGGATATAGTTAGCCAGAACGCCCAGGTAGCCTAATTCGCCTTTTTCAAAAAGCAAAACACCTTCATCAAAAGTAATGCGCTCGGCATGAAGTACTTTTTCAGCAATATGTTTCAGATCAGCCGTAAGATCCGGGTTTTGAAGTAAGAGCAGGAGGTTATTTTCAGTTTCCATTCAAAAAACTTTGTGCAAAAATAGCAAATGTTAATGTAATGACGGTGTAAGATTATTGTTTAAACAGCTATCAAAGACTATAATCATATTTAACCTTAATACCGCTTAGCTTATTTACCTTGCCGAGTACCTGGTTTACCTGCGTTTTCCGGATGGATAATTGTATACTGCATTCAGTATCAAAATTTTGATTGATGATTTGGATGTTGTCTTCTTTAATTATCCGCATCACATCATTCATTTGCAGGTAGCCAAAATGTACGGTATAAAAATCGTTTACTGTCTTCTCCATAACCACAGCGTTATTAAGCGCTTCTTCGGTAGCCGTTTTATAAGCGTTAATGAGCCCAGGCACGCCGAGTAAGGTGCCTCCAAAATAGCGGACAACCACTATTGCTATGTTTGTCAGGTCGCGGGATAACAGGGTATTCAATATTGGTCGGCCGGCTGTGCCCGAGGGTTCGCCATCATCATTCACCCGGAAGACGGAGCGGTCAATGCCCAGGCGCAGTGCTGAGCAATGGTGATTTGCTTTCGGATGTTCTGATTTCAGCTTTGCGATAATAGGCTTCAATTCCAGCTCCGACTGTATCGGATAAGCAAAGCCCAGGAATTTGCTGCCACGGTCTCGAAACAAGCCTTCTGCAGGTTTTTCAATGGTACGGTAGGTGTCTTCAAAAAGCATTCAACGATCAGGATATGGACAAAATTACAACGGCAATGATAGCGATAAGGATACCCGCTTTGTTGAGCAGGCTTAACTTTTCTTTAAAAATAATCAATCCAATTAAAGCCCCGAACACGATAACGCCAATATTCATTGCTGAAAACACGGTGGACGGTTGGCTGGCCAACGCTTTGTGAGCCTTGATGTAAAACAGGATATTACCAAAATTGGCCGCACCCAAAACCCAGCCGATCAGGATATGCGGCCAGGAAAACTTCATTTTTTTGGCAGCAACCTGGTATACCAAACCAGCCAGCGAAAACAAAAATGCTAATACAAAAACGATGAAAAGCGAGGTGCCATAACTAACGGATTTAAAAGCCGCTATCTGTTTAAATAAAACATCTATCAGCCCCATCCCCACAAAAACCATTAACAGGTACAGCCATGCATTTGCCGCAACTTTGCGCACCATACCGCTTTGTTTCCATGGGATAGTGCAGAGGATGGCAGCAAATCCGGTTAGTATACCAATTGATTTTAGCAAGTTCCCCTTTTCGCCAAAAAGTAAAAAGGCGGCCATGATGGGGATCAGTAAAGAAAGCCGCTGGGCGATATCGGTACGAACAATGCCTGATTGCTTAATTGAGATACCAATTATAATAAAAAGCAAAGGCAGCAACAGGCCCAATAATGTATAATTAACTATGGGAGCGCCGGACAGGTTAACCAGTTTAGGTTTTAAAAAAAGCCAGCTTAAAAAAATAGCCATGGAGTAATTCCAAACCACTGCCTGGTAAACGTCGATATGATAACGTTTAGCCAGTTTCAGCATTACAGAAACAATTATACTGCAGCAGATGCTTAGTAAGATGTAGAGCATTTTGGTTTGGTTGATTGGGTTGATTTAGTTGAATGGTTGATTAAGTTATTTATCGCGGTACAAAAACTCAATCAAATAATCTAACTTAATCAACCATTCACTAATATCATTAATTTATCATCGCCAATAGCCTGTTCATCAGCTACTGTTCCTTTAATTTCCGGTGATTTGATGCCTTGTTTTAAATCGGAGGGGCCTGTAAAAATACGGGCCTCGTCCCATAAACCGGCTTCAATAAAGCTATTTAGCGTATGTGCGCCGCCTTCAATTATCAC
>NZ_CAIWNH010000398.1 GCF_903913935.1 uncultured Mucilaginibacter sp. | reverse complement strand
TTAGCTATTAATATTTTTTTAAACATTTTTTTGTTTTTGTGATTTCACCGATTATTTTTTGATTTCACCGATAGTATTTCAAAAAATCAGTGTAATCATTTCAAACATCGGTGCAATCATTAAAATTAAGCAGGTTCTACCAAAAATAAAGGTTGGTCATATTCAACCGGCGATGCATTATCAACCAATATTTTTACGATACGGCCTGAAATTTCAGATTCAATTTCATTGAAAAGTTTCATGGCTTCAATGATGCAAAGTACTGATCCAGGTTTGATCTCATCACCCACATTCACAAAAAGGGGTTTGTCAGGGCTTGCCGAGCGATAAAAAGTACCGATCATTGGTGATTTTACCACAATAAATTTTGAGGTATCAGCAACCGGTTCAGCTGCAGGCGCGGCCGCTACAGGAGCAGGCGCCGGCACTGCTGCCGGAGCAGGTGCGTAATGAAGCCCTTCGGGTACCGCTGCATTAACAATAGTTTGAACCTGGTTGGTTTTAATGGTGATCTTAAAATCATTCTGTTCTATGGATACTTCGTTTACTCCTGATTTGGCAACAAAGCGTATAAGATCCTGAATTTGTTTAATATCCATGCCCGGTGGTTAATTGGTTTAATAAAATGTGCAACGATGCAAAAAGCAAAAGTGCAATATTTTAATTAGTTAAATTGATAGTTAGTTATAAGCAAATTAACAAAACATATTTGATAATGTCCCGATGAATAATGTGCGAATTAAAAAGAATTTGAAAATTTGAAGATGTGCTAATTTGAAAATAAAAAACAAATAATTAATTTTCAAATCTTCAAATTAACTCATTTTCAAATTAGTACGCCCACTTTAAATAAATTGATCCCCAGGTAAACCCGCCGCCAAAAGCCGCCAGGATCAGGTTGTCTCCCTTTTTAAATTTACTTTCCCATTCCCACAAACATAGGGGTATAGTTCCGTTTGTGGTATTGCCATAGCGTTCAATATTGATAATTACCTTATCGGCGCTTACACCGGTACGGTTTGCAGTAGCATCAATAATCCGTTTGTTAGCCTGGTGAGGTACCAGCCAGGCAATATCATCGGCTGTAAGGTTATTACGTTCCATTACTTCAGCAGCAACGTCGGCCATATTGGTAACGGCAAATTTAAAAACAGCCTGCCCTTCCTGGTAAGCGTAATGCTCGTAAGCATCAATGGACGCGTGGGTTGCCGGTTTTACAGATCCGCCTGCCTTTTGGTGCAGGAAAGCTGCGCCTGAGCCATCGCTCCGTAAAATGGAGTCGATTACGCCGTTGCCTTCGTCATTGGGTTCAAGCAAAACAGCACCGCAGCCATCGCCAAAAATAATACAGGTGGCGCGGTCTTTAAAGTTGGTGATTGCTGACATTTTATCGCCGCCAACTACCAATACTTTCTTGTGTTTCCCGCTTTCAATAAACTGTGCGCCGGTGGCTAGTCCGAATATAAATCCGGAGCAGGCTGCCTGCAGGTCGTAACCCCAGGCATTTTTGGCGCCTATTTTATTGGCAAGTATATTGGCCGTGGCCGGAAATACAAAATCGGGGGTGGTGGTACAAAAAATGATCAGGTCAATTTCCTCGGCGCCAATACCGCGTTTTTCAAGCAGGGCTTTAACTGCCGGTACGGCCATATCCGAGGTACCTAAACCTTCGCCTTTTAAAATCCGGCGTTCTTTAATCCCGGTACGTGAGGTTATCCATTCATCATTGGTCTCTACCATTGTTTCCAGCTCATGGTTAGTTAGTACATAATCGGGTACATAACCATGTACGGCTGTAATAGCAGCGTGAATTTTACTCATTTTATTTTTGTTTACTGGAAAGCCAGTTTTATTTTTTCAACAAGAGCGCTTTCCACCATATTTTTTGATAAAAGCACCATATTTTTTATTGCTTCAGGACTGGATATGCCATGGCCCACAACCACAGGCGCGTTTACGCCCAATATAGGGCTGCCACCGTATTGCTCATAATTAAACAAATCAAAAAAATCGTCCTTAATGCCTCTTTTAACCGCAATATCGTAAAATGATTCGGCAAGTTTTAAAATAACGTTCCCGGTAAAGCCATCGCATACCACCACATCAGCATAATCCTCAAATGCATGGCGGCCCTCAATGTTGCCGACAAAATTGATCAATTTACTTTCTTTCATCAGCGGATAAGCGGCCTGGCAAAGCAAATTGCCTTTCTCCTCTTCCTCTCCAATATTCATTAAAGCAACGCGGGGGTTTTCAATATGATGAACATACTGAGCAAATAAGCTTCCAAGCGCGCCATACTGCAAAAGGTATTCAGGTTTGCAATCGGCATTGGCGCCAACGTCAACCAAAATACTTAAAGTGCATTTAGCAGCCTGCGGAATAATGCTGGTAATTGCCGGGCGTAAAACACCAGGAATTGCTTTAATACTAAACATAGCCCCAACCAGCATAGCGCCGCTATTACCTGCAGACGAAAAAGCCTGGAGCTCTCCCTCTTTAAGCAATTTAAAACCAATAGCGATACTGGAATTTGGCTTTTGTACGATGGCTTTTGTAGGATGTTCACCCATACCGATCACCTCGGTGGTATGCACATACTCAAAATTATCAGGGTTGAAATTATTTTCATGAAGGATGCTAACGGCGATATCCTTATCGCCTATTAACACCAGTTTTTGATCAGCAGCTAACATCTTAAAAGCAGCAATTGCCCCTAAGACTGTAGCCTGCGGAGCGAAATCGCCGCCCATAATATCTAAGCCAATCTTCATTTCAGAAAATTAAACTTAAGCTACGGCTGCTTTCTCGATCAGTAACTTTCCGTTGTAGTAAACATTACCATCAACAGTGTAAGCACGGTGCGGCAAATGCACGGCACCTGTAGTTTTGCAGGTAGTTAAAGTTGGCAAAGGAGCATTGTCATGCGTTCTGCGCTTGTCTCTCCTTGATTTGGATATTTTACGTTTTGGATGTGGCATAATCCTATTTTTTATTTAAATTTTTGAGCGCTTCCCAGCGTGGGTCAACTTGCTCGTTTTGTTCAGTATTTGTGGTTAGCTTATTCAGGCTCTCCAGCATTTCTTTATCACAATAAGGGGTTTTACCCTCATCAATGCAAACCGTTATCAGCGGCAGTGCAACGTTTATGTATTCATAAATCAACTTTGAGATATCAATCTCGTGGTCGTTTTTAGTAAGGATGATGATCTCTTCATCCTCGTCAATTTCCTCTTCACTAAACTTGGCCACCTGCTGCTCGCGTACATCCACATATTGCGGGTAGGGCGCCAGGCAACGGTCGCAGTTTGTATCAATCGTCCCGGTGATCCGAAAATTCAGGATGATCATCGTCTCCTGTTTTTCCAGTTCAACCTGGCATTTCAAATTTGCTTTTTTTACCAGTGAATATTCAAATTCATCAAAAAAAGCGTCCGTTACCTCGAATTCAAACTCGTGCTTTCCCAGTTTAAGGCCGGTAAAAGGAATCGAAAAATTTCTTAGCGATTTCAATGAGCAACAATTAGCCCGCAAATGTAAGGATAAATATGATATTTGAAAAGGGTTTTTTTAAATAGGGAAAACCTTCCCGATAGTCCTGAAAATGCAGGAACCATTAACGTACCAAACGGAGACCTGTCCCAGGATATTTGAAAAGTATTTTTCATGAAATTCAGGCGCACTGTGGCTTAATAAATATCTTATTAATTAACATTAGCCAACTATCTGTTAATGAGAGTTGTAAAACGACAATCCCTTAAAAAAATTGGATGGTTTGTCAATTATTTTTTTGTAGGTTTAAATAGTGTAATAGATTTTAATACTGATTTGATGGCATTTACACCTGTAAGGGGCCACATTAATATAAATAAGTATAAAAATACCCGCCAAAAGAAGACGCTATATCCATTGAAATCATAAGACGCAATATGAAAAAGTACCTTTCTGCCATTTTTTGCTTATCAATTTTAGTAAGTTCAAACTGCCTTTTTGCGCAGGCGCCCACTATCAGCTACAGCAGCCCGCAAAGCTATGTTGTTAATAAAGCCATCACCCCCTTGGTGCCGGTAACTACAGGTGGCAGTGTGGGCTTGCCAGGCACATATAACAATGCGGCTTTGTTAGTGAGTATTCCCACTGGGCAAGGTGCAAATTTTGTTACTGTCGATGCTAACAACAACGTTTTTTATTCAGTGGGGGGGTGGGACAAATAGTGTGTTTGAGATTCCGGCGGGAGGTGGCTCCCCGATAGATTACACCGGCGCAAATTCAGGCAATCCAACGGGAATAGCTGTAAATGCGGGCGGCGATTTATTTGTAGCTTATTCCAATACAAATATTTTGGTTGAATATTTCGCCAATCACGCCGGCACGGCGGTATTGGCTACAGGTTTTAACGACCCGCAGGGAATTGCCCTTGACATTGCTGGCAATATCTATGTTGCCGATAGCGGAACTAAGTTGTTAAAAAGGGTGCCTGCAGGCGGAGGTACACCCATATCGATCGGCAGCGGTTTAACGGCGCCTGAGGGAGTAGCCGTTGATGCATCAGGGAATATTTTTGTCAGTGATTTCGAACTTGATCACATAACGGAGTTTCCGACGGGGGGCGGCCCAGCCATTTCCCTTGGATCCGGGCTCCATTTTCCCTGGGGCTTAACAATAGATGCTTCCGGCGGCTACCTTTATGTAGCCGACAAAGGCAACAGTTCAATAAAGAAGATACCCACCGCAGGCGGTACACCAATTACCATCGGGCCAGGCTCAAACAACCCGCTCCAAACTCCGGAAGACGTTGCTCTTGACGCAGCAGGTAACCTTTATATCACTGACTCGGGTCAGGGAATTGCCGAAGCACTGAAAGAAATGCAGCAGTTTAAAGGCTATGTCATAAGCCCTGCACTGCCTGCCGGGCTCAACTTTGACAAGACTACAGGCATTATCAGCGGAGCGCCCTCTGCTGTTATGTCCGCAACTACGTTTACCATAACAGCTTCAAACACTTCAGGAACTGGTTCAGCCAGTTTAGTAATACAGGTTAACCCGGTGCCGACCATCAGTTACAGCAGTCCACAGTCTTATAATGTTGGCGCCCCTATAACGCCCCTTGTGCCGGCCAGCAGCAACGTTGCCCCCCGGGCCTATGGATCCCCATTTTCGATCGGCGCCGGTTTTAGCAGCCCAACTGGCGTGGCTGCCGACGCAGCCGGCAACTTGTTTATTGCCGATGCCAGCAATGGCGCTATCAAAAAAATACCGGCTGGCACAACTACAGCGGTATTGGTGAACAGCGGATATGCCAGTCCGCACGGTGTTGCCGTAGACGCTGCAGGTAATATTTATATTGCCGATTATGGCCACAATGCAGTCGCGAAGGTGAGTCTGATCGGAACAAGCTATATCTATAGCGGTGCCATAGGATCCGGATTTCTGAATCCCGCCGGTGTGGCAGTAGATGCTGCCGGCAATGTTTTCGTTGCCGATTTCGGTAATAACGCGATCAAAAAAATACCGCAGGGCGGGGGTGTTCCGGTAACGATCGGCTCGGGGTTTCTCCATCCAACCGGTGTTGCCGTTGACGGCGTTGGCAACGTTTATGTAGCTGACTTTGGTAATAAAGCGGTAAAAAAGGTACCTGCCAACGGGGGCAGCGTAGTAGTGCTAAGCAAGGCAATTACCAGCCCCTATGGCGTAGCGGTGGATGCCTTAGGCAATGTGTTTGTTGCCGATCAGGCCGGCAACGCCATCAGGGTGATCCCGGCCGGCGGCGGAACCGTCACCACCTTTGCGGCCGGTTTTTCGGGTCCGACAGGTGTAGCCCTCGACGGCTATGGCAATGTGATCGTGGCCAGCCAGTTAAATAATGCAGTGGACGAGATAGGGGCACTTGGCGGATATTATGTAAGCCCGGCCTTGCCAACAGGGATAACTTTTGATCAAACGACCGGCATTTTCGCGGGAACGCCCACGGCAGCAAGCCCTGCCCGGAACTATACGGTTACCGCGTATAACACTTACGGATATACCACAGCAACCGTTAACCTAACTACATTTTCCCCGGCACCCGCAATTAGCTACAATAGCCCGGTTAGTTTCCTGGCAGGGGTTCCGGTAAGCCCGCTGGGGCCGGCCAGTACCGGTGGCCCGGTGGCGGCTCCGGGCTACAGTATTAGCCCGGTGGTGCTGGGTTCAGGGTTTTCAGGGCCATCCGGCGTTGCAGTAGATGCTTCCGGTAATGTTTATGTAGCGGACTATTTACACGCATTGGTAAAAATGATCCCGGTTGGCGGTGGAGCGCCGGTAGTCTTAGGCTCGGGGTTTGTAAGCCCTTACGGAGTAGCTGTTGACGCGTATGGGAATGTGTACGTAGCGGATTTGAACTTTACCACCATAAAAAAGATCCCGGCGGGCAATGGCCCGGTAGTTGATGTGGGATCGGGATTTAATAATCCCAGCGGCGTAGCCGTTGATGCTGCCGGAAATGTATATGTTTCGGATGTTGGGAATTTTGAGATCAAAAAGATCCAGGCAAGTAATGGCGTTGTCTCTATAATGGCTACAAATGTTCTTAACCCCTATGGTTTGACAGTTGACGCAAGCGGTAATATATACTATGCGGAGTCGTATACCAATAGCATAAAAAGGGTTCCGGGCGGCGGCGGGGGCACACCTGTTGTATTAGGTTCCGGGTTTAATGCACCCGGCGGCGTGGCCGTTGACGGCGCGGGCAATGTATACGTGGCTGACTATGGCAACAGCGCGGTTAAAGAAATACCTGCCGGCCAAAATACGCCAATTGTGATAGGTTCCGGCTTTTTCCACCCTGCGGGCGTGGCGATAGACGCTGCAGGCAGGGTTTTCGTAGCCGATCAGGATAACAGCGCTGTAAAAAGGATAGACCCCGTTGGGGGCTACTATGTCAGCCCCGGCCTGCCTGCCGGATTGAAATTTAATGACACTACGGGATACATCACTGGTACACCCACCATGGCAAGTGCAGCTGCTAATTATACCGTCACCGCCTACAATGCCAGCGCCGCCGCATCTGCGACAGTAAATATCGGGGTAATATTCGACCTGGGCCTATCGTCGCTAACCATCAGTGCGGGCACATTAAGTCCTTCATTTACCAGTGTTATCCCGAACTACACAGATCATATCTACAATGTAAATAACCCGGTAACGGTTACCCCAACAGCCATCGATCCTGTTGCCACCATTACCGTCAACAACGTCGCGGTTGCTTCGGGGACAGCCTCGGCACCCATTTCATTAAACGTGGCCTCCAATACGATAACTATTGTTGTAAGCGCGCCCGGTACCATAGCCACATCTACCTATACTATAAAACTTATCCTGCCCACACCCACGCTTAGCTACAACAGCCCAAACACTTACCCGGCCGGCATAGCAATTACCCCGCTAAAACCAACAAGCACCTACATTGCGGCCAATGGTTATAGTGGTATAGAAAGTGTAGTAGCATCGGCGGTGGTTAGGCCGATCGGCGTAGCCGTTGATCTGCCAGGGAACGTTTATATCGGCAAGTCAGGCAGCAGTTCTTTATTAAAAATACCGGCGGGGGGCGGCACCGCTGTTGCTTACGGCTCAGGCTTTAGCGGGCCGGTGGGCGTAGCGACAGATGCCGCAGGTGACGTGTATGTTGCCGATTACACCGGTCATGCTGTTAAGGAAATACCGGCTGGCGGTGGCACCCCGGTCACTATCGGCAGCGGCTTTTCCGGTCCTTATAGTGTCGCTGTAGATGCTGCCGGCAATGTTTACGTGGCCGATTTCACCAGCAGCACAATAACAAAAATACCGGCCGGAGGAGGGACCCAGGTTATTCTCGGGTCTGGTTTTCTGAACCCGACCGGAGTGGCGGTAGACGCTCCCGGGAACGTATATGTGGCCGATGAAGGCAACAATGCAATCAAGGAAATCCCTGTGGGCGGGGGAGCGTCTGTTATCATAGGCTCGGGCTTTAGTAATGCCCGTGGCGTGGCGGTTGATGCTTCGGGCAACCTGTTTATTGCCGATAGCGGGCATGGCCGCGTGGTTGAACTGCCAGCCGGCGGTGGTGCCCAGGTAGTCTTAGTATCGGGTTTTAGCCTGAACGCCGGTGTTGCTATTGATCAGTATGGCGTAGTTTATATGTCTGATTTCCTGCATAATATTGTTTACGCTACCAAGCCTTCGGGTGGCTATTATATCAGCTCAGCGCTTCCGGCAGGCTTAAATTTTAGCAATACAACAGGTGCCATAAGTGGTAGCCCTACGACGGTAAGTCCAGCATCAAATTATACCGTCACAGCTTATAATCCAGGCGGAAACGTGTCAACAGCAGTTAGTATCGCGGTAACATCATCTGCAGCACTGTCGGCTTTACAACTCAGCAGCGGGACATTAACGCCGGTGTTTGCATCTGGTACCACCAGCTATACAGCCAGCGTAGGCAATGGCACAAGCTACATGACGGTAACTCCTACCGCAAGTGATGCTAATGCTACAATAACCGTGAACGGAACAGCGGTAACCTCGGGAACAGCTTCGGCAAGCCTGCCTTTGGTGGTAGGGCCAAATACCATCACCACCATTGTAACTGCAAAGGATGGCGTATCAACAAAGACCTACAAAATCACCGTAACCCGCGCACCCTCCTCAAACGATAATTTAAGTGCTATCAAACTGAGCCCAACGACAGCGTTAACGGTAGTCGCAGGCGCTGATTATAAAGATTATACCGCTTCGGTTGCCAACGCGACCAGCAGCGTTCAGGTGACACCTACCACTTCAGTAACTACTTCTACAGTAACGGTAAACGGCGTTGCAGTAGCCTCCGGAACAGCATCCGCTGCTATCCCCCTAAACGTTGGAGCTAATGTGATCACAACGATAGTCACCGCGGAAGATGGCGTATCAACCCATGCCTATGTCATTACCGTTACCCGTGCGCCCTCACCTGTTGCGACCCTCTCCGCTTTAGTTTTAAGCAGCGGAACCTTGTCGCCCGCGTTCGCTGCCGCAACCACCGCTTATACCGCCTCGGTTGCAAATACAATAACCACCATTACAGTAACACCCACCACCACCAATACCGCAGCCACGGTAACGGTAAACGGCACAACGGTAACTTCAGGCACAGCATCCGCATCTATACCGCTAATCGTAGGGCCAAATACCCTCAGCATCAGTGTAACCGCCCAGGATGGCGTAACGGTTAAAACTTATACGGTAACGGTAACCCGTGCACCATCCAATAATGATAACCTGAGTTCCATTAAGCTGATACCGGCAACTCCTATTACCGCTGTTGCTGGCCCGGATTACAAAGATTATACAGCATCGGTTACCTATGCCACCGGCAGCGTGCAGGAAGTTCCGACAGCGGCTGTTACTACTTCAACCATAACCGTAAATGGCGTAGCTGTAGCCTCCGGTGCAACATCAAACGCTATCCCATTAAATGTGGGGGCCAATACCATTACAACTGTGGTCACCGCGCAGGATGGGGTATCCACCCATACGTATGTGATCACCGTAACCCGTGCAGCCGGGCCAATAGCAAACGCGCTCAATACAGCAGTAAGCGTAAGCAATCCAACTGATCACCCGCAAATGATGGGAGCAGAGATCACGGTGCATATGGGTCTTTCGCCCAATGGGGATGGGATCAATGACTTTTTACTGATAGACGGCATCACCAATTC
>NZ_CAIWNH010000397.1 GCF_903913935.1 uncultured Mucilaginibacter sp. | reverse complement strand
GCATGGTTAACGTATCGTAATTGTTGATACGCGGGCCTACGGTATGATAAGGATGATGCCCGATCACTATTTTCCAGCTAACTTCCGGCGATGCCTGTTTAAATGTGTCATTCAGCCATATCATTTGCTTTTCAACATAGTCTGCCTTTGTTTCATGCAGAAAGGGGTCCGTATCTATAAAAACCAAAAGCGCTTTTGATTTGATCTTTGATGTTTTGTCTTCCTTTACAGGGCCGTCCTCTTTATCTTTTCCCTTGCTCAAACTTATCTCCTTTGCATAATAACGGGCAGGCATATCCCAGCGACGGCTAATTTTACCGTATTTTATCTGGGACTCAACATCCGAATGATAATCATGATTCCCCAATACCGGGTACCAGTCGCATTGCAGAGAATGCGCGGTGTAAATATTTTCAAATGAATAATGCCACAAGGGATCAAATTCGCTAACGACGCCTTTTGGGTAAAAATTATCTCCTACCGAAATAACAAAATCAAGGGGGTGTTCCGTTCCCCAGATGCCCATTTGTTTTGCTACTTCCAATTGATCGTACTCTCCGTTGCGGCCCCAGTCGCCCAAAGCCATAAAATGCAAAGCATAATCATCCTTTATTTTCGGAATAAGCGTTAAGTCTTCGCTGTTAATATAAGTTATCCTTTTTCCCGCGAACGAACTGAACGGGGCCAAAACAGAGGCGCCAATTGCCGTAAGCGTAGTATTTTTAACAAAATCTCTTCGTTTCATATCAATTTATTTATGAAAGCTATTTAAATAAAAAAGGATTTGCCAAAGCAAACCCTTTCTTATTATGATGAAATTCAGGTTGATTAATGTTTGTTGCCTTTACCGTCAGCAGTGTAAGCACCCATATCAGCATTGTAAGTTGCATTCCCTTTGCCAATGGCCGGTGATCCCGCTTTTAAATGAAAATCATTATTGTTCGGAGCTCCGTTAGGATTCAAAAATGAACCATCAAAGCTTACAAACATTGGGTCGCCGTTTCCAACAGCCGTAGATACGATATCGGAGGTTTGTGCAACACCAAGCGCACCGGCAGGGTAATACCCGTCCCTTAAGTTAACAACAACGTTAGGGGTCACTGTTTTATCCGTAAATGTTAGTGCTGATGAATAGAATAAGTTATTACCGTAATTTACGTTATTATTTCCGTCATCAGTAAATATTTCCAAACCATGGTAGCAGTTTACGATGATGTTGTTATAGATATTACCTTTTGCACTAACACCGGCAGATACACCTCTGCCTGGTTCTGCAGCGCCTCTTCTCCATCCGCCGGCAACAATGGTATTGTTATACACATTTACATTGGTTAATGTAGTGGTTACCACAGCCGCTGTTTCTAATTTAATGCCTGTACCAGCCTGGCTGAATATAACATTATAAGCAACAGTGCCGGTAGCTCCCGTTTTTAAGTTGATCGCTTCGCCATCAGTGCTCCCGCCTGACTGGATGGTATTTCTAAGTATGGTAACCTGTGCGCCGCCAAAAAGTCCTAAACCATCGTCCTGACCATTTTCAATCCAACTGTCTTCTATATCTACTTTTATAGGTTTTGCAACCACCAGCGTCCTCCTGGCGCTGCCTTTATTATCAGGGCCGCCTGTATTAAAAATCTTTGTCCATTGTATCGTCACGGCCTGTGCGCTGTCGCAGGCAAAACCGCCCCAGGTGCCCGGTGTGTTAGAATCGGAATTAAATGATACCGGATTTGTTTGCGTCCCCATAGACTGAAAAACGCCTTGAATTTTAAACTGGGAGTTGTTTTTTACAACGATGATGGCACCTGGCTGAGCAAGTAAAGTGTCGCCTTTGTTTACGTTAATATCTGCAGTCACTGTATAAGTTGAACCTGTCAACAGCGTTCCTTTTACAAAACCACTGATGTTCCCGGCAGCAATCGGGTGCGATGGCGGAATCACCGGCTTTATAACGCCGGTATTTTCCTTTTTTGAGCACGAAGCTATTGATGCGGCTAAAGTTATAGCGGCAATCCAGCATGAGAGTTGTTTTGTTTTCATTTTGATAAATTATTAATAGTCGTTTTTAGTAATTGTACCGCGCACCTACCAGGTAGGTAGCCTTTGTAATTTCGTTACCGTTTTGAAAGTTGTGTAAAACAACTGTTGTGTGTGTATTTAAAAGATTATTGAGTTTGGTGAATATGGTAAAGTGTTTACCTATGCTTTTATCGGCAGAAAATGCGAGGGACGACAAAGGCTGTTGGATATAATTATCACCATTGTCCGGATAACGCCCCACTAATGTTTTACCTAAGTACTGAAAGGCAAGCTGGGCATTTAGGCCTGTCTTTTTGTTTCTGTATAAAAGCGAAACATTCAGGTCATGAACAGATGCGCCGCTAAGCATCCTATGCTCAATCGTATCCTGGGTAGGATTTAACCGGTTTATTTTCTTGTTATCAGTAACGTCAGAATAATTATAAGCGTAATTACCGCTTATGCCGTAATTGCCTATAAATTTGGTATACCCCAGCTCAACACCAGCTACCTTCGCCGATCCGGTATTGATGGGCATAATCACACTGCTGTTTCCACCAACATAGGCAAATTCAATAGGGTTAGTTAATTGTTTATAATAGGTTCCAATAAAAAACTGCTCATCGGCCTTTGGGAAAATCTCATACCTGAAATCATAATTATTTGCTGTGGTGTGCTTTAAAGCCGGATTGCCTAGTGTTGACACCCCGTTGCTGGCACCTGTGGAGCCTGTGGGCACCAGTTCAAAGTAAGCGGGCCTTGCTATGGAGGCGTAATAAGCCAATCGTAAATTAGCTTTTTCACTTACCTTGTATTTTATATTGACACTCGGTAATAAATCAGTATAATTCTTGGTTATCTCGCTTGCATTCGTGATATCCTGTAAAACATGGATATCCTGTGAGGTGGTTTCAGCCCTCACTCCGCCTAAAAGCTCTAATTTAGGGAACGAAACCTTCGCCATCCCGTAGTATGCACCAACATCCTCAGTAGCTGTATAATTATTTACGTTGTAAGCCCCGGCACCGTAGACGTTGTAAACAGACCATTGCAAAGTATAGATATTAGTAAAAGCCGGCTTGCCGCCGTTAGCATCAGCAACATTTTTTAAAATGTACTCATCTTCATAGTTATACCTTGATTTGTGGCGGTATAAGCCGCCTGCCTTTATTTCAAGCAGGGCGTTTTTAATTTTGGTTTTATAGGTAATTTTACCGGCGCCATCAAAATCCTTGTCATTGTTATGTGCCCAGGTACGATCTATCTCATCAAAAAATTCAGGGGTTTTTGTAAAACCGGTAGCAGGATCGTAAGCTATTAAAATATTGGAGCTGATAGCCGCCTGATCCGGGGTACGTACAAAAGCATCAGAGAATGCTCCGTACCAATCGAATGATAAATGTTCGCCTAAAACATGATTACCAGACAGCTTTATATTTTCAATATACTGGCTGGTTACGGTAGATTGCCTGGTGATGCTAACCGGCCCTGTCCCGGAAATTGTCCTGCCGCCATTACCTCCCCTGATGGAAGTATCCGCATTGAATAAAGCTTCTTCAATACGTGAATAAAGGAAAACATTATCGAATACGATCTTATTCCGATCGTTTATTTTATAATCCAAATGAGCAATGAGGTTATTCAGGATTTGCCGGCTTGATATTGCGCGATTATAAATGTCATTAATTACCGGCCGTCTATCCGGATCGTTAGGATCGGCGTTCCCGATATTCCCTTCGGTATTTGAACCGAAATAATTATTTTGATAGCTGTTGCCTATTATTAAACCAAGCTTATTGTTTAAAAACCTTTCGCCAAAACTTAAAGTAAAAGTTTCTGAAGGCGGAGCCTGGATATTTTTAAAGTCAAGGTTCGAGCGGGTAAAATCACCGGGCTGCGCTATGTAGTTGGCCTCATTTGTTTCAGATGGGCTATAGGTATGTATATCTTTCTTCGAAAAATCAACAAATTTGCGGTCGAGGAAAAGCTGTTCGTACCCGATAGAACTTGTTGCCGAAATTTCTCTTTTATCTGGTGCATCTTTAAACACCATGTTTACCGTTCCACCAATGGCGTCGCCTTCCATTTCCGGCGTTAATGTTTTGTCAACTTCAATCCTGGCCAACAAATCTGAAGGGACTACGCTTAACGATACTAACCTGGTTTTACTGGAAGGGCTTGCTATTTGGATCCCGTTGATCAGGGTATTATTATACCGCGGTTCCAGCCCCCGAATTATTGCGAAAGCATCATCTCCGCCCGCATTCCGCTGTATAGTAACGCCTGAAACACGTTGTAATACGTTTGCAGCATTGATATCCGGTGATTTGGCAATGGCTTGTGCGCTGATAACGTTTTTTACGTTATCTGAGTTTTTTTCATTTGCCCTTGCAGCAGCTTCATTTTCGGTCAAAAGACGCCCATGAACATTTACCTCATTTAAGTTCTGAGTGTTTTGATGCAATTTCATATTCAGCACCAAAGCCTGACCTGAGCTTAATGTGACGTTTTCCGAATGATCCAGGTAACTGATGTATTTAACAACTACCTGGTGTTTCCCCGGCGATACATTTAATAATGCATATTCTCCTTTGTCATTAACAACCGAAGAATTCTTGCTGCCGTCTAAATAAACTACCGCACCCGCCAATGGCTCGTTGTTATTTTTATCGGCTACACGGCCACTGATAGAAGCATTTTGAGCAAATACGCTTGCTGAGAAAAGTATAAAAAAGGAGAGTAAGTAAAACTTTGCAACCATTCCGATTCGTTGATTTAGATCAAAAAACCTGGTCAATTCTGGATTAATTCTGAATTTTTAGCGCCAATTTAAAGGCTTAATGCTTTGATAATAAGCATTTAACAATCGGACATTTAATCTGATTTTATTGAACATTATCAGCATCTAAACTTAACGAAAACATAAAGGTTAAAAATTCATTCTTCGTGGTTTAATGACGATATACGCGCATCAAACAGATACCCGGTAAAATGAATACAAGAAACGAAAAATGGAGAAAAAACAAAAACCACGGGAGAGTTTCCTGTGGCTTTTGTATTAACAAAGTGGAATTTATTCTTTTAGTGTCCTATCAAAGTGTGCTCAATATCTTCCAATGATTTGCCTTTGGTTTCAGGCATCATCTTCCAAACAAACAGCAATTGGAATACCATCATGATGGTAAAAAACAAAAACGTGTTTCCGCCGCCTAGCTTTTCGGTAAAATAGGGGAAAATAAAAGTGATTAATGCCGCCATAAACCAATGGGTAAAGCTGCCGAGTGTTTGCCCTTTGGCACGCACCTGGTTCGGGAAGATCTCGGAGATAAATACCCAGATAACGGCACCTTGTGAAAAAGAGAAAAATGCGATAAACAACGACAAGTATATTATTATATAATAGCCACTAAAATTTTGCGTAAAAAACGAAAAGCTTACTAAGCCTAACGTGAGGATCAACCCGACCGACCCAATAAACATCAGCTTTCTGCGGCCCACGCTGTCAATAAATTTGATGGCTATCATCGTAAACGTAAAGTTAACGATACCCAGACCCAGCGATGAGGCCAGGGAAGCGTTTTTACCAAGGCCCGTCATTTCAAATATCCGGGGAGCATAGTAAAGTATAGCGTTAATACCCGAAACCTGGTTAAAAAATGCAATCAGTACGGCAAGTCTTGCGGGCACTTTGTACCTGCCGCTGAATAGTTCTTTTCCGCCCGGCTCTTCAGCATCTTCTTTGTTGCTTTTGACGATCGAATCCAATTCTCCTTGAAAACCATCAGGATTAATAATTTGAAATATATCTTTTGCTTCATCATAACGTCCTTGCAGGAGTAACCAGCGCGGGCTCTCAGGTACTAATTTCAGCAAGAGCAAAAATATAAGTGAAGGAACGGCCATTACGCCGAGCATATAACGCCATGCATCATTGTGCGAGGGTCCCAGTATCCGAACGATGACAAGGTTTGAAAGCAAAGCGATCACAATACCAAATACAATGTTAAACTGGAACAAAACCACTAACCTGCCCCTGGCAGCAGCCGGTGAAATTTCCGATATATATATCGGTGCAATAATTGATGAAGCGCCCACCCCTATCCCGCCGATAAAGCGAAAGATCATGAACAGGTACCAGTTGGTTGCGAATGAAGAAAATATTGCTGAAAATAAAAATATCAGCGCGATGATAATGAGCGACTTTTTACGGCCGAGGGCGTCTGCAGGTATCCGTCCGAAGAACGCGCCGCAAACCGTGCCAACAATGGCTATGGACGTTGTAAGGCCATGTGCTAAGGCCCCAAGTTGCCAATAAGCCTGGATGGCTTGTTCTGCACCGGAAATAACAACGGTATCAAACCCGAAAATAAAGCCGCCAATAGCGACGATAACGGACCAAAGGATAACTTTTCTCTGAATCATAATAAAGGTGAAATAATTGAAGGTTCTTCAAATATATACTTTGTTATGATTAGTTGCTAAAAAAGGTTGTAAGGGTTGTAATTTAAAACCTTTACCACTACTTACAACCCTTACAACTTATTTCAACTACCTCAGGCCACAATCAGTTTCAGATCTGCCTGCAATGCGGCCAGGTCAAAACCGCTGGGGGCGGTTTTTGCACCAGCAAAGTCGGTGCTGATAATGGCATAGGCTTCATCACAATAGGCGTTCCAAAAAGACCACGTCATCTTTTTGGTAGCACCCCAGGTTATAATGGTCAATCCGTGGCTATCATAACCGACCACGCACACCGCATGGCCGCCCCATGATCCAGGCGCACCCCTACCGGTTGCACCGCCCGGCGGCACCGACCAAACTTTTTGTGTTTGCGCGGTTAAAGGTAAGGACACCCCGATATAACAGCCGCCAAATAAAAAAGTACCTAATTTAATATGGGTTTCATTTTTGGGTTCAAGCGATGCATATGCCATTATTTTATGCCCGGCAATTCCTGTCTTTCTCCAGTAATTCAGCACATTGGTTTCAACCGCGCCGTTATCATTTTTGCCTGTAGCCGGATCATACCCGGTTATGGACGAATAAGCATTGATAATATCCTGATCTGATGGGGTAACCAGGGCGCCGTTATCATCTGTCCACTCCATTATTAAATGCCCGGCGGCGGCGCAGGTACAATCTCCAATTTTATCATTAGCCATCATCCCCCATCCCGTTGCAGGTATGTTTTTTGCATAAATGTATTTTGCGGGCGTTGGCGGCAATGCGTCAGGGGTTAAATAGTTAGCCATCAGTAACGTCCGGGGATCGTGAACTGCCGGCGACTTTCCAAGTTTCATATTGGAATGATCTGTTTGGTGAGCTTCCATAGCGTTAAGATTTTGTGTGTTTAGTAATGTTAGTATAAAACTAAACAAAATATAAACCGGGATACAAAGGGTTTTTACGGCAATTGGCCACGTAGTTTTACGGGATTTCATGAATGCGAATGCTTAGCCGTTGCAAGAACGGGATATAACACTTTAATTAAAAACGGCAAAATTTAACATCGCTTTTGTAGCGAATTAAGCCCGGATCTCGTTATGGCAATAAAATAGTTTCAAAAATACCTGCATTATGAAAAGGCTTTTAAAAAATTCAAAAAAAATGAAATGGGGAATAGGCGCGTTGGGGTTATTTTCCTTATTGTTAAGCTCGTGCCTGAAAGATACCTCTAATTACGTGGCCCCGCCTACCGCGCTGGTAACTTTTTACCAGGCATCGCCTGATGAACCGGCCATGAACCTTGCTTTAAACACCAACCAGGTTAATCAAAACCCGCTTTACTATGGTGATGATATTGACTATTTCAGGGCATACGCGGGGCAAAGAACGGTAAATCTCTTTTTTACAAACTCATTGAACACCATTACAACAGCTACGGTTACGCTTGTCGCGAATAATGCCTATTCGCTTTTCCTTGCTAATACAAGCGCGCATCCCGAAATAGTTTTACTGAACGATACCCTTAACAGACCTGCGTCGGGCAACGCAAGTATTCGCCTGGTAAATCTAAGTCCCGATGCCTCTGCCGTTGATTTGAAAGTACAGGGCGGCCAGGTTTTAGTTTCAAACAAGGCTTTTAAAGGGTATTCGTCATTTTTGCCAATCAGCGGGCAAACAAATTATACCTTCCAAATCATGCAAACCGGCACCAATACGGTTTTAGCGACCTTACCTAACGTACCCATTAGTAACGGTTTTGTATATACTATTTTGTTTCATGGATTGGCCAATACCACAAATAACGGCGATAAATTGGCTGCGGACCTCATTACTAACGCCTATTTTTATTAGCAGTCCGCATAACAGTTAAACAACCAACAGAACTGGCCACTATTATCATAAATAAAAACCCGGTTTACATAAGCAAATCGGGTTTTATTTTTTTATTTTGGTAAGATTTAAACTCCGCCAATGCGCAGCACCACCTTACCGGGCCAGTACGAAAAATTAAATATATTGATTGTAAGGGTAACTTGTTTTTGCTGGCTGCCTGTAAAGTTGCTGGGGTGGCGCATGTTCACTACAAGCCGGTTATTTCCAACCGCGCCGGTTTTTGAATTTACCGGCCATTTCCCGCCGGCCATTCATATTGCCTTATTTAGCCTTTCCATATTATTTCTTTTAGCACTGCTCATCGCGCCAAAAAACAAAATATTTTTGACTGGTTTACTGTTAGCAGAACTCCTATCCTGCCTGTTAGACCAAAACAGGATTCAGCCCTGGGATTACCTGTACATGTTTACGCTCTTTATTTTTATTGTAAATGCAGGCAATCAAAAGTTAGCTACTATTGCTTTTGCATTCATTTTAGCATCAACTTATTTTTACAGCGGTTTGGGCAAACTTAATGAAGGTTTTTTGCAAACCATCTGGAGTAAAATGATCCTTCATTTATTCCTCCGGATCCCGACAAAAACCACGCAGCAAGGCTTGTTATTTTATGCCGGCCTTTGTGCCGGCTTTTTTGAGTTGACAGCTGGTTTAGGCTTGCTCTTTATAAGAACCAGAAAAATATCAGCAGGGTTGTTAATATTAATGCACCTGTTTATCCTTATATTTTTAGGTCCGTTCGGCCTGCGCTACAATCGCATTGTATGGCCATGGAATATTGCCATGATCCTCTATTTATACCTCATCTTCTTAAAAAGTGAAAAAACAGACCTGCCATTTATATATCTTCTTTCAGGCAGAAATGTACTCGTTTTGATTTGCTGGGGAATTTTGCCAGCCCTCAACATGGCAGGTTACTGGGACAATTACTTATCGTCGGCAATGTATTCCGGCAAATTACCGCAAATGCTTATTTGCGTTAAAGATACCAGCAAGTGCCCCGGGTTAAGGCGGTTTTACAGGCCTGATTACCGCCATCTCTGCAACGGTTGTAACACGATCGACCTTGGATATTGGGCCTTATCTGAAACTAATGTAGCGCCATATCCTGAAATAAGGGTTTATAAAAAAATCCAGCATCAGTTGGAAATACAATACCCGGCAGCGGGCCTGAGTTTTAATTACCTGGTGGAAGGGAAAAACAGGAAATAATATCACTTTGGATTACCTGTCATACTTTATTTATTTAACGATAACAGGTCTCCAATCACCCTGGATGTCCTTAGCAGGTTCGCCCTTGTATGCTTTAAAGCTTCTGGCAGGCCTGCAGGCCCGTTTCCAATAGCCAGCAGTACATCGAAATACCTATTTAACTCAGAATTACTGTCCGGCGGAACAAGGCCGGCTAATCCTATCACCGGTATTTTATTTTTTTTTGCCTGTTCGGCAACACCAAAAGGGCCTTTGCCCTGCAGCGTTTGCATATCAATACTGCCTTCGCCGGTGATCAATAAATTACTTTTTTTCAGCTCAGCATCAAAACCGGTTACCTGTAAAAAGTATCCGATTCCATTAACCAGTTTTGCATTTAAAAAGGCACTTAAACCTGCAGCTGCTCCGCCGGCGGTACCGCCATAATTCATTTCCGACATTCTTTTGCCATCCTGCTTATAGGTAATATCATCAAGGCTGACCAGGAATTTTTCGAGCTTAGCCACATCATCCGGGCCGGCGCCCTTTTGCGGACCGAATATAGCCGCTGAGCCATCGGGACCCAGTAGTTTGTTGTTTACATCGCATAACACAATTATTTCACAATCAAAAATGCGTTGATCAAGCTGCGATATGTCTATCCGCGCGAGATTTGTAAGACCTTGTGGAACAGGTTGCAAAAGATTATCTGCCTTATCAAAAAATCTTACGCCCAGCGCGGCCAAAATACCGCAGCCGCCATCAACAGTGGCCGAGCCGCCCATCGCAATAATGATCTTATTTGCGCCTGCATCCAGTGCAAAGCTGATCAGTTCACCCGTTCCGGCTGACGAGGCCAGCCTTGGATTTAGCTCATCTTTATTTAAAAGTCTTAATCCTGATGCGTCTGCCATTTCAACAACCGCTGTCTTCCCATTATCGATCAAGCCGAATTGTGACACGATCTTCGTACCCAAAGGATTCTTGACTTCTTTTTTAATGACCTTACCTTTGCATTGTTTGATGATCAGTGACCCCGTGCCATCGCCCCCATCGGCAATCGGGAAACAAGTGATAGTACATTTAAGTTTACTCATTTGCAGCCCTTGTTTGATAGCCAATGCCGCGTCTTCGGCAGAAAGGCTGTTCTTAAAAGCGTTTGGGGCTATCAATATGTGCATGTCAGATAAATTTAGAAAGAATATAAACCAACGTGATTGAAGTTAGCCCCATAAAAATGGTAGCTATAGCATAAACCCTAAGCATTGCCTTCATTTCAAGACCTGAAAATTTAGCGATCACCCAAAAATAAGCGTCGTTGGCATGTGATATCATCATTGAACCAGCTCCCATTGCCAGTACACATAATAACCTTCCATTTTCGGAATCAAGGCCCAAGTTTGCCAACAGGGGTTGTACAATGGTTGCCGCAGTAATAATAGCTACTGTTGATGAACCTTGTGCTGTTTTTAAAACGAAGGTTAACAGGAAAGGGAAAAATAAACCCAAATAGCCGAGGTTTAAAAACTCACTGAAATGGACGCCTATTTTTGTTGCAGCCAATATGGCACCAAAAGCGCCGCCGGCACCAATGATGATCAATATCCCGCCCGCTTTATCCACCGAATCCTGCAAAAGGGTCCCTAATTCAGTTTTCGTCCAATTTCTTTTGCAATTGAAGGCCAGCAAAATGCCAACCATAAGCGCTGTAACGGGATCACCAACAGAGAGCAGTTGGACAAGCCATTTGGCATGAGATAAAACACCCAGGGTAATGAAAGATTTTAAAGCTATTAATAATAAAGGCACAATAATTGGCAAAAAAGCTTTGATAACCGAAGGCCCCTGCAACATTACTGCGGGGTTTACTTCAATCACGGGTTTGTCGTCCGGGTATTTTCTTCCCGCATACTTTGCCCAAAGGTTTCCGACGATCATTCCGGGGATACCAATGATGGCGCCGTATACCATCAGTTTACCAATATCAGCTCCTATGATTCCTGCGGCAGCAGTACTACCCGGGTGCGGGGGCGCCATGCAATGAACAGCATAAAGACCCGTTGCCAATGAAACCGACATCATGGTTAACGGTATTCCGGCCCGCCGGGCAAGGCTTTTGTTCAGTCCGCTCAATACGATGAATCCTGAATCACAAAATATAGGCAACCCGACTATAAAACCTGTAATGCTCATCGCCCAGGCTGCGTGTTTCTCGCCGGTCCTTTTCAAAATATAACCTGCCATTACTGCCGTACTTCCGGTGTATTCAAGCAACACTCCTAACGTTGTGCCCAAAACGATCACAAGGCCTAATAATTTAAGGATATTGCCAAACCCATCTTTAATTGTTACTATCATTAAACCAATGGGCATTTGCACACTCAAACCCACCAGGAACGCCGATAAGATCAAAGCAAAAAAAGCCGGAACTTTATATTTGGTGGTAAGCAGAACAATTAAGGCTATAGCTGCAATAAGGCATATTAACAAGTATAAAAAAGATGCAGTCATCCGCCTTGGAATTTAATGATTTATCAGAGAATTACAGGAAAAATCAAATTTATGATATAATCGCAAAGTGCAGCAAAAAACAATTTAAAACCAATGGGTAATCAGGTGATATTAAAAAAGCGACTGACACCTATATTCATGATTAATATCACTTTTTCAAAATAAAATACTTTTTACCTTTGATAGTATCCGAAAATATTTACTTTTATAATACCCCGCAGTTTTATTATAACCTTATTTAAATACCCGTTTACAGTTTAACAATTATTTAACCTCTAATTTTATGAAATCATTTTTTCTAGCATTGTTTATGTTCGCTATTTGCAGCATAAGTTACGCGCAAAACCCGGTTGTGGACACACATCCGAGGGCTCAGATTTACGTTATCGATCCACAATCGGGCCAGGAAACCCCTGTGAATACCGATTTGGCAATCTTATTTAAAAATTCACTGATTGACCTGGTTAGAACTACTGCCAGTGCAAATATGGTATTATCAGGACTTTCTCCTGAATTCAATAACAGAGTTTTTACCATTACGCAAATGGGCGTTGAAACGAATGTTAATGGCTACCAGATCTCGCTGGACCACCAGGCGCAAAATCCCGAGCAAAATAAAAATGCGTACACCTTTGTTTATCATGTTGATGATAATACCTTATATTATTTTGACCAAAACACACAGTCATGGGTACAGGAAAGAATATTAGCTAACAATGTATTTAACCTTAGAAAAGCGGCAATGTATGCCCAAAAGTTTAATGAGGAACTTGCAAACCAGCCGTTGCCAGAGCAAGGTGGACAGGTTGCTGTTGACGCAGCGGTTGATTTAGACCAGCCTGTGGATGCTGATGTAGCCGCAGACAATGCACCACCAGAAATGCCCGAATACGAACAACCTGAATGCCCAAGCGATGGGTATCTGTGGCAGCCGGGCTATTGGGCCTTTAGCCGCGAAAGAGGAGATTATTATTGGGTACCTGGCGCATGGGTGGCGCCGCCAAATCCGGGTGTTTTATGGACACCTCCTTACTGGGGTTACGAAGGCAACCGCTACATTTTCCATATAGGTTATTGGGGCGATCATATTGGTTTTTACGGTGGCATAAATTATGGATATGGTTATTCAGGACACGGTTACTATGGCGGCGAATGGCGTGAAGGGCGTTTTCATTATAATACTGCCGTAGTTAGGGTAAACCGTACAGTGGTAAGAAATGTTTACGTAAACAGGGTAGTGATCAGAAATAACGAAATACGTAATCGCAACAGCTTCACCGGCGGTCGCGGTGGCATAGATGCCAGGCCAACAGCAGCAGAAGTAAACGCAGGCCGTGAACGTCATTATAAACCAACTGCCGAACAAAACGGTAACCAGTGGCGGGCAAGGCAGAATCCTAACCAATTTACGAAAGGTAATCCCGGCGGAAAACCTGCCAACTTAGCCGTTCCAAAAGTCACCCCTTATCATCCACAAAATAATGGAGGAAACAAGGCTGGCCAGGGTATAGGAGGCAAACAAAATCAGCCACAAGGCAATAACCCGGGCAGGCCAACCGGCCAGGGAAATAACCCGGCCAGACCTAATGGCCAGAATGCAAATCCAGGAAATCCAAATAAACCAGGTGTCAATCCAAATAAACCGGCAGGTTTAGGTAATAATCCAGGTAATCCTGCAGCGCCGGGTGCCAATCCAAATAAACCGGCGGGTGCGGGTAACAACCCTGCAAACCCTAACGCGCCGGGTGCCAATCCAAATAAACCGGCTGGCGCGGGCAACAACCCGGCAAAACCAACCGGATTACCCGCAAATCCGCCGAAGCCTGTTAATAAGCCGGCAAATCCACCGAAGCCTGTTGTACAACCAGCCAAACCGGCCAAACCAGCAGAAAACAAACCAAAGCAACAGGACAAACCTGTAAAACAAAACAATTAACAGGCGATGCAATAAGCTTATAAATATTTTCTTAATACAAAAGGCTGCACTCTATTTAATCAGTGCAGCCTTTTGCTGTTCAATTTAAATCAAATTAGAAAAAATAAAAAGATCCATCTCCAACAAGCAATACCGATCGTGCTAATTGGGCGGTGTTAATTATTGTTATAGTTTACAAAAGTTACACGGCTATTAGGACAAAGCTTCAAACCTTCAGCGGCACCCAATGGTCTGTTTATTAGGCTTCCGCTACTTTCACCGCATGGTCATTTAAAAACACAAACTGGTTATCAAACATATCCAATTTTATTTTGCTGTCTTTATCCACCTTGCCCGCCAATATTTGTTTAGATAACTCATTCAGGATCTTTTTTTGGATCACCCGTTTTAAAGGCCTTGCTCCAAATTGAGGATCGTAGCCTAATTGTGCCAGCCAGTCCAATGCTTCCTCCGATGCCTCGATGGTTATTCCCATTTCAGCCAGGGTTTGCTGCACCTGTTTAAACTGCATTTTAACAATATCGGTAATCTCGTCCCTGCCAAGCGGAGTAAACATGATGATCTCATCAATCCGGTTTAAAAACTCAGGGCGAATTGTTTTTCTTAACAATTCAAACAGCTGGGATTTAGTTTTCGACATGATCTCGTCTTTGTCAAATTCACTGTAATCCTGGTAATTCTCCTGGATGATATTTGAGCCGATATTCGAGGTCATAATGATGATCGTATTTTTAAAGTTTACCACCCTGCCTTTATTATCGGTTAAACGACCGTCATCCAAAACCTGCAACAGGATATTGAATACATCCGGGTGGGCTTTTTCTATCTCATCCAATAATACTACGCTGTATGGCTTACGGCGTACGGCTTCGGTTAACTGTCCGCCTTCATCATAACCAACATATCCCGGAGGCGCACCTACCAGCCTTGAAACAGAGTGGCGCTCCTGGTATTCGGACATATCAATCCTCACCAAAGCCCCTTCATCATTAAACAGGTATTCTGCCAAAGCTTTTGCAAGCTCTGTTTTACCCACACCGGTAGTTCCCAAAAATATAAAGGACCCAATTGGTTTTTTCTTATCCTGCAAACCGGCGCGGCTTCTGCGTATTGCATCACTTATCGCTTCAATCGCTTCCTCCTGCCCTGCCACACGTTTATGCAATTCATCTTCCAGGTGCAGCAGCTTTTCGCGCTCACTTTGTATCATTTTTGAAACAGGGATCCCTGTCCAGCGTGATACTACGCCGGCAATATCTTCCGAAGTAACTTCCTCTTTCAGCATACGGCTATCACTCTGGTTTTCCAAAAGCGCGGCTTTAAGTTCTTCCACTTCTTTTTGGGCTTTCACGATGGTGCCGTAACGCAATTCAGCCACCTTACCGTAATCACCGGCGCGTTCGGCCTGTTCAGCTTCCAATTTATAATTTTCTATCAATTCAACCTTTATGTTGATGCCATCAACAAGGTCTTTTTCGCCCTGCCATTTGGCGCGTAACGAATCCCTTTCTGCTGATAAGTTAGCGATCTCTACGCTCAGTTCCTTTACTTTTTTATCATCCTTTTCGCGCTTAATCGCTTCCCGCTCAATTTCCAGCTGCATAATGCGGCGATCCAGTTCATCAACGGCTTCGGGCACCGAATCCATCTCCAAACGCAGTTTGGAGGCGGCTTCATCCATCAGGTCGATCGCTTTATCCGGCAAAAACCTGTCGGATATATAACGCTGCGACATTTCAACGGCGGCGATAATCGCTTCATCCTTTATCCGCACTTTGTGGTGTGTTTCGTACCTTTCCTTTAAACCACGCAGAATCGAAATAGCGTCAGCGGTATCCGGTTCATCAACAATTACCATCTGGAACCTGCGCTCCAGCGCTTTATCTTTTTCAAGATATTTCTGGTATTCATTCAACGTAGTGGCGCCTATGGCCCTTAACTCACCTCGGGCCAGGGCAGGCTTTAAAATATTTGCTGCATCCATGGCGCCTTCGCCACCGCCTGCACCTACCAGTGTATGGATCTCATCAATAAATAAAATGATCTCGCCATCTGCCTGGGTCACTTCCTTTATCACCGCCTTTAAACGCTCTTCAAATTCACCTTTGTATTTGGCGCCGGCTATCAGCGCGCCCATATCCAGTGAATAAACAGTTTTTGTTTTCAGGCTTTCAGGAACGTCCCCCTTAATGATACGAAATGCAATACCTTCCGCAATAGCTGTTTTACCAACTCCCGGTTCGCCAACCAGTATTGGATTATTTTTTGTCCTCCTGGATAGTATCTGGATTACCCGCCTGATCTCCTCATCACGGCCGATCACCGGGTCAAGCTTGCCTGATTCTGCATACTCATTCAGATTACGGGCATATTTATTCAGGGCATTATAGGTTGCTTCAGCATTTTGGTCTGTTACCTTATTATCGCCGCGCAGGCTTACAATGGCCTTTTTAAGGTCTTTTTCGTTTACGCCGTAGTCTTTTAAGGCTGTGCTTGTTTTATCGTTTACAGATAAAATACCGAGTAATATATGCTCAACAGATACAAACTCATCCTTAAATTCCTTTAAATAAGATTGTGCTTTTTGCAAAGCCGAATTGGTACCTGCAGCCAGGTAAATATTGGTGCCACTTACTTTAGGGAACGAATTGATCTGCGTGTCAAGGGTTTCATTTAAACGGTTAACGTTTACATTTAACTTCTTTAGCAAATAAGTAATTACATTTTCATCAGCCAGCAATAAGCCCTTAAGCAGGTGTGTGGTTTCAATCGCCTGCTGCTGGTTCCCGGCAGCTATTTCAGAAGCTTTTTGTACGGCCTCTTGTGCTTTTATGGTAAAATTATTAAAATTCATCGTGTTTTTTTTAGGATAGAAGGTTACAGACGATTAAGTGTTTTGATAAGGATTGTCATCAACTATAAGCAAATAACCCACTTAATCAGTCTATTCATCGCTACCGGTTTTAACTAATCAAAACCCCTGCCACAACCTGAATTCTGCTAAATTGTCCATTTAAATTAATTCAATAAGTTATTTTGTCACAGCGGTTTTTGGGTTTTTTGATTATAAGTTGCACCATAAAATTTATACTTTTGTACTCCCGGTTAACCGCAAAATAAATTGAACAAAGCTCAATTAAAAAACTTAGGCAATAAATATAAATTTGACTGGCGTAATTACTATACCGGGCAAAACCTGATATCGGTTCGCGTAGCTTCGCTTATTTTTTTCTTATTAAATGCAGTCATTAGGGTACTCTACCTCGTTTTTCCTTTAAGCCTCACAAGAGCTGATAATTTTCCTGAATTCAATATAACGAATTGGGTGTTTTTAGGAACCAGCCTTTTATTCTATTCGCTCAGCTATTGGATGATTGATATTTACCGGAAAAAACGAAAAGCGACTGCCATATTGTCGTTATACATTTTTGGTTTTGCAATGTACCTGATCGTTTGTGGAATGTATTCCAGTTTTATAGCAACATCCGATCCCAAAAACGCGCTCGTACTTTATTTAATTGCACTATCCACGGTAAGCATATTATTTGTATTTGAATATTACGAAACCATTATGCTCATCATCGCGGCGGCGCTGGTATTTACATCGCTTTTGATCTGGGCCCAGACCGACCCGACCGAAATGGTTTATAATGAACTGATTTCTTTTGTTTTACTCGGCGGTTTTTATTTGATTTCCCGTTATTTTTTCACCTACAAATTCAACTACTACCTGCAGCTAATTGAGATAAAAGAGAAAAACCTGGAAATAGAACGTAGCAGCGATTTTAAAAGTCAATTATTGGGCACCGTTGCGCATGACCTACGCAATCCCATAGCAGCGGTTGAAACCCTTGCCATGGTGATGGAAATGGACGAAATAGACGCTGAATTACAGGAAAACCTGAATATGATAAAGGCATCGTGTGTACAGGCCCGAACGATCATTGATGAATTGCTTGAATCCGCCCGCAACCAGAATACAGCTGAGTTTATTACGGTAAGGACCGACCTGGACCAATTTATGGCGGGCGTTATCAATAAATGGGCAAACCAAAAAGGAAGTAAAAGTATTGAGTTGAACTGCCGCGTTGTGCCGGCATGGGTACAGCTTAACCATGAGAAATTTCAGCGTGTAATTGATAACCTTATTGGCAATGCCTTAAAATTTTCGAGGGAAAGAAGCACTATTGAGATAGATATCAGCAAAAAAGATTTCCGGATCATCATTTAAGTTAAGGATCAGGGTATCGGGATCCCTAAAGACAAATTACCTATAATTTTTGACGCCTTTACCAAAGCAGGTCGCCCCGGGCTCAAGGGCGAACAATCCACAGGGCTGGGCCTGAGCATAGTTAAACAGATCGTTGAAAAACACAACGGAAACATTGAGGTAGAAAGTGAAGAGGGCCGAGGGTCTGTTTTTCGCGTTACCTTGCCCGAAGATGCACAGTGAAGAAGTTGATAGTTGATGGTTCATGAAT
>NZ_CAIWNH010000396.1 GCF_903913935.1 uncultured Mucilaginibacter sp. | reverse complement strand
TTATTGTTACTCAAATCTAATCATACTAATTCAACTTAAACAAGCTAAACTCTTCAAATAAAAAAGGTTGATTAAGTTGGATTGGGTTGAATAAGTTGATTGTGTTAATTCGCTCAAAAGAATATGCTATTTCACGTGCAACCAACAATGTCCGTTAAATAAAAATTTGGTTGATAAAGCTGGATTTCCCCAACCTAATCAACCCAATCTAACTTATTCAACTCAATCAACTAACTCATCAGTCAATCAAATTAACACTGCGGGTAACAAACTCTGTCAGTTCCGCGCCGGTTAACAATCCTTGTGAAAGTAAAGCAAGATCAAAAGCTTGTTTTGAAAGCTGGGTTTGTAACTCTTCGTTTTCCTCGTTGGCAATCCGGCTGATCAGTTTATGATTACCATTGACGATCACTTTATAATTATCGGGCATGCTGCCATAAAAGCTCATGCCGCCACCCATTGCTGCCATTTCCTTCATCCTGCGCATAAATTCGTCCATCGTTACGGTTACCGGCATTTCCTCTGGGTTTAAGCTTTCCAGCTGTACCTTATATGCAGCTCTGTTGATCGCCTTTTCAAATACAGCTTTCACTTTGGTTGATTGCTCCTCAGTCAGGATATGCTCGGGTGCATCTTCTTTTGCGATCAGTTTATCAGCAACATCGGCATCCACCCTTTTAAAGGAAGTATTTTCCAGCTTATGCTCTATATGGCCGATAAAGTGATTGTCGATAGGGGAATTCATCAGCAATACATCATAGCCCTTTTTATTTGCTGATTGTATAAATGCATCCTGTTTGTCAGGATCATTAGTATAAATGTAAACAAGTTTGCCGTCTTTATCAGTTTGCTCAGGGGCCACTTTTTCCTTATATTCTGCAAGGGTAAAATTTTCCTTTTTTGTATTGGTCAGCAAAACAAAATTTTCGGCCTTATCATAAAATTTGTCGTCGCTGATGGCGCCATATTTAACAAACAGGCCTATATCGCTCCATTTATCTTCAAAAGCCTTGCGATCATTTTTAAACAAGTCTGCCAATTTTTCAGCTACTTTTTTAGTGATATAGCTGTTGATCTTCTTTACATTGCTGTCGGCCTGTAAAAAGCTCCGCGATACGTTTAGCGGGATATCCGGCGAGTCGATCACCCCATGCAGTAACATCAAAAATTCAGGAACAATGTCTTTTACTTCGTCTGTGATAAACACCTGGCGCGAATAAAGCTTGATTTTATTGCGCTGCATTTCGAAATCATTCTTCAATTTCGGGAAATACAGTACGCCGGTAAGGTTAAACGGATAATCCACATTCAGGTGGATCCAGAACAGCGGATCTTCTGAGAATGGATAAAGCTGCTTATAAAAATTCAGGTAATCCTCGTCTTTTAACTCAGCAGGTGCTTTAGTCCAGATCGGGTTGGTATCGTTGATGATGTTATCAGTTTCAACCGACTTGTACTTGGTTTTGGCTTCTTCATCCACGCCGTCTTCTTCTTGCTGGGTGTTTGTGCCGAATTTGATAGGCACCGGCAAAAATTTACAGTATTTATCCAGGATCTCTTGCAGGCGATGTTTGCTTAAAAACTCTTCGCCATCTTTATTGATGTGGAGGGTGATTTCCGTACCGCGTTCAGCCAGGCTGCCTTCGGTAATTTCAAATTCGGTACTGCCATCGCATGTCCAATGGGCAGGTGTTGCGCCCTCCTGGTACGACAAAGTTTCAATCTCTACCTGGTCGGCAACCATAAACGCAGAGTAAAAACCTAAGCCAAAACGGCCGATGATTTCATTGGCATCCTTGGAGTCTTTAAACTTTTCAACAAACTCGGCAGCGCCTGAAAAAGCGATCTGGTTGATGTATTTTTTGATCTCTTCAGCTGTCATTCCCAAACCATTGTCGGATATGGTAATGGTTTTTTTGTCCTCATCAAACGCTACTTCAACACGCAGGTCGCCCAATTCGCCGGTGTACTGGCCCGAAAGCGCAAGGCGTTTGATCTTTTGTGTCGCATCAACAGCATTGGATACCAGCTCACGCAAAAATATCTCGTGATCCGAGTACAGGAATTTTTTGATGATCGGGAAAATGTTTTCGGTATGTATCGAAATCGTGCCTTTTTCTTGCATAATCTATATAATTATTAGTTTATTGTTTTTGTGATAACCCCATCTATCAATGGGCGTTCCAAAAGGCATTAGGTTGACAAATTGGCAGGGGATAGGGTTAGAAATGTTGTAATTGTAATAATGTTTGAAAAGGAGTTAATCAAACTTTACAACTTGCTTAAAAGCCCCGTAAATGCATTTTTTAGTCTCTCCGCTGTCTCCACATCTGTTATATTCCCGTCCCCATCCATTTTCGACCTGATAAAAGAGATCAGCACCGTAGCGTCTTCCAATAAATTTGCCGATAAAGCCCCCAATATCAGCAGCAGGGCCGCATGGGCATTTTGCCCGCCTGTTGAAGCGGTGATCAAGGCCAAGGGTTTACCCACCAGCGAACCGCTTGACACCGTCCAGTCCAAAGCGTTTTTTAGCGAGCCGGGCACACCATAAGCGTATTCGGGCGTACAGATGATAATGCCATCAGCTTCAGTTAATAATTGGCGGAGAGCGGTTACTGTTTCCGGCGGATCGTCATTATCCAAACCGGGGTCGAAGTGGGGTAATTGGCTTAGCCCATCGTAAATAACGTATTCGTTATATTCCGGAGCCATTTGGCCTATAAAACGCAGAATTGCATGGTTGGACGAGCCGCCCCGAAGGCTGCCCGAAATAGCGAGAATTTTTTTGGTGGGCGTCAATGTGAACTATAAAATACAATTTTACAGTTTATAAACTTCGAAAAGCAGCCCAATCGGAAAAATGATCAAATACTGACGGTTCTTTTGGAACCCCGGATCACTTTTAGTTTAGAAGATATAAGTACCTGCTTTTTTAATTTAAACGCTTATCTTTTATCATCGAAATGCTTGTCCTGATGATAAAAAATACCGGAGCTGTCATGGCTAGTATCCCGATGATGTTAAGTATGTTCATTTTTTTATTTTTTATTAGCATTATTGCTCATCGGAGATTGCAATAACTGTTCCACTTCATCAAATCCGATATTTAATGCAACTTCTGCCGGCCAAAAACTTTGATAGAAAGCCACAAATAAATTAAAAAAGGCCTTATGAGGCTAAAAAAGGCTATTTTACCTTTTTATCATAACGGGTTAACAGCATTTGGTAAGATCTATCATTTTTCCTGAATATGGAATGCCGATCCAAAAAATACACAACATGGGGTGGGGTTGGGTAAGGGAGCTGATTGTAAACTATACTGATGTTTGAATTATAACAGATTATTTATCATAAGCGTGGTGCAGGATATGGTCCAGTTTTTGCAAAATAAACAATTAGGTTTTTAATCCTATAATCCTCTCGTCCTAAAAATCCCAGTTCAGCCAATTCACCCACCAACCTGGGCAAACGACAAGATGAACGCGGCTCCCATGCCCTCTGTTGATTGCACCTGGATATTGCCTTTGTGAAGCAGCATGATCTGTTTGCACAGGCTGAGCCCGATGCCGCTGCCGTTTTTCCGGGTGCTGAAGAAGGGGATAAATATTTTGTCGAGCAATTCTGGCGGCATACCCATGCCGTTATCGGCTATTTTTACCAGGGTTTTGTTATTGCTGGTAATTTCGGCAGACAGGGTAATGCGCGGGTTTTCGCGCTCTTTAACGGCCTCCACGGCGTTTACCAGCAGGTTGATCATCACCTGTTCTAATAAATTATGGTCGGCTTCAATAGCCAGGGTAGGGTCACGCAGGATGATCTCCAGTTCGATGTGTTTTTTTTCAAGCGACGGCCGCATCAGGCTGTTCAGGTTCTCAAACAGGTTGCGCACCAATATTTTGGTCAGGTCAAGCTTGGTGATCTTATTCAGGCTGCGGTAACTTTCGGTAAATTTAAGCAGGCCCTCGCTGCGGCGTTTAATGGTATCAATGCCCAGCTCAAGGTCCTCCAGTTCGCTGCTTACCGGGCTGTTCTTAATTTCGGGGCTTTGTAGGCGGTTTTTCATCATATCGGCCAGCGAAGATATCGGCGCTACTGAGTTCATGATCTCGTGTGTCATCACGCTCAGTAGCTTTTGCCAGGCTTTTGATTCCGTTTCATCCAGTGCTTCGCTCACATTCTGGAATGCGATCAGTTTATAAATTTTATCATCGCTGCGCAGCATACTCGCCGTCACCAGTATTTTTACCAGTTGCTGGTTGCGGGTAATGGTGATGATTTTAGCATCGCCGTTTTTTAGCTTGACGAGCTCGGCATATAAAGCAGGTTCACGTTTTTCAAGCGAGTGGATAGTTTTAAGATAAGGGACACCCAGCAGGTTTTTAAAAGCCTCGTTGATCCAGCCTGTCTCGCCGGTTTCCTGTTCGTACGATAAGATGCCTGTATCCACCAGCTCCAGAATTTTTTGGAGGTAATGGTATTGGGTTTCGCGCTCGCGGCTGATGAGTTTAAACGTGGTATTAATCTCGTTAAAGCCTTTGCGCAATGGTTTTAACTCGTTTGGAGCCTTGCGCACATCAAAATGCCTCGAAAAATCGCGGTAATGGATAGATTCAACAAACTGGCTAACTTCGTCCTGTGCTTTTTTTTGAAAGCGGATCAGGTCTATCACTTCATAAACTACCAGCGGGAGGGTGATCACTAAAAAGATATAAAAGCCGGAGCCCTTTTCCACCAGCACCGAAGTTATGGTGAGCGTAATAAACATAATGATTACCCGCAGCACCAGCCGCCATTCATATCGCTTAAATATCATATTTGCTCAGTCTGCGGTAAAGTGCTGTACGGGTTAAACCAAGTTCTTTGGCAGCCCGGGTAATATTGCCATTATGCTTATCAATCACCCTTAAAATAGCATTTTTTTCCATTATGCTTAGTGGAATGTTATCGTCATCAACTACCACATCCGGCTGCGTTTCCAGTATCGAGAAGATCAGGTCGTCCGGCCGTAGGATATGGTCGTCCGCCATAATTACCGCCCGCTCTATAGTATATTGCAGTTCCCTTACGTTGCCGGGGTAATTATAGCCCTTTAGCTTTATCAGCGCAGCGGCGTCAAAATCAACCGAGGGCTTCAGGTATTTGCTTGCATAAACTTTAGCAAAGTGACGTGCCAATATCACTATATCCTCGTTGCGTTTGCGCAAAGGCGGCATATTGATCTCAACTGTATTGATCCGGTAGATTAAATCCTTCCTGAAACGGTTTTCGTTTGCCAGTTCATACAAAGGCAGGTTGGTAGCGCATATCAATCGGATATCAATATCAACCGCTTTATTGGTGCCGAGGCGGGTTACCTGCCGGTTTTGCAGCACCGTTAATAATTTGGCCTGTTGTTGCAGTGATATATTGCCTATTTCATCCAAAAACAAGGTTCCGCCCTCAGCGTCTTCAAACCGACCGGTCCGGTCCTCGCGGGCATCGGTATATGCCCCTTTTTTATGGCCGAACAATTCGCTTTCAAATAATGAATCCGTAAGAGCGCCCACATCTACCTTTACAAAAGGTTTATCGGCGCGCAACGAGCGTTCGTGGATGGCTTTGGCTATAAGATCCTTGCCTGTCCCGTTTTCGCCCAGTATCAAAATGTTGGCATCGGTTGGGGCTATTTTGTTTACCTTAAAAAAAATATCCTGCATTACATCCGATTCACCCAAAATCGATGTCTGACTTCCGCTCTTTGAGGTGGTTTTTAAAGGTTTAGTACCTTCTTTTTTATCCAGCAACTCTTTTATTGTATCAATCAGTTTTTCATTGTGCCAGGGTTTTACGATAAAGTCATTGGCGCCTTCTTTTAAGCTGCGTACGGCCAGGTCAATATCGCCATACGCGGTGATCATAATCACGCAAACATTCGGTTTCCATTCTTTAACTTTCCGCAGCCAGTACAAACCTTCGTTGCCGGTATTGATGGCGCTGTTAAAGTTCATATCGAGCAATACAAGGTCAACCTGGTTACGCTGCAGCAGCCAGTTTAAATTTTCGGGATTTTTTTCAGTAATCACCTCGCCGGCTTCCGTTTTCAGCAATAGCTTAACTGCGGTAAGCACATCCGGGTCATCGTCAACAATTAAAACAGTAGCTTTTTTTAATATCATCTTTTAGTTCATCGTTCATGGTTCATGGTTCATGGTTCACAGCTAAGTTGTTCTCGCAGGATACAACTTTCTTCATTAATCATGATCTATTCTACAAATATTCAATATTTTTAATTAATTGTTGATGGCGTCGGTCTTTCGTTTAAAATAGATAAATTACACGCAATCAACTACCGGTATAAACTCAATTATTATGCTAACAATCCGCAAATTATGATATTTATTTGCAAATCGCTAAATACCAACTATGAACTATGAACAATGAACAATCAAACAATAAAGAATGCCGCGACAAATCATTGTATCATAACCGTACACTTGCTGTAACAGAAGCGTACGCTTCGATCTTATAAATTAGCTTTAATTAGTTGAAAAACAGCTAATTAATTTGTGGCATATCTTTTTATAACCATTCATCAAAATACAACATAATACAGTGGACAGAAAAATTGAAAAAAAGACCTGGAGTACCAAACGAATTCTGATGATTACCGGAATAGCCGCCGGTGTTATACTGCTTACCTGGATGATTTTAACAACTGTAGGGGGCAAAAGTAAACTCGACGTAGATACTGACAGGCTAACTATCAGCGAAATAAAAAGAGGGCCGTTCCAGGAGTTTATCCCGATCAACGGAACCGTGTTACCGCTTACTACCATTTACCTTGATGCTTCAGACGGTGGCCGTGTGGAAGAAAAATATGTTGAAGACGGTGCGATCCTGAAAAAGGGGCAACCCATTTTAAGATTATCTGATCCCGACCTGGAACTTCAATTGGCCGGCCAGCAAACCAATGTAACCGGCCAGCAGATCCAGATGCAGATAGCGCAAAACCAGGCGCAGCAAAATACCATCACCAAACTGCAAAATATGGCCGATGTGGAAAGTTCATTTAAAGAGGCAGAAAGATTATATAAACTTGATAAAGAACTTTATGCGAAGAGAGCCATTGGCTTTCAGGATTACCAGATCGCCAAAAATGCTTATGATTATCAAACCGAAAAAAGAAGGCTGACAAAGCAGATATTAAGCCAGGATACAATGCTGGTAAAACAATCGGTCTCGCAGGCGAAACAGCAGATTGCCCAAATGAAGCAGGCATTAACTGTTATGCAGGAGAAAGTTGCCGACCTAACCGTAAGGGCGCCGGTTGATGGCCAATTAACCTCCCTGGATGCCGAAGTAGGACAAAGTAAAACAAAAGGGGAACATCTGGCGCAAGTCGACGTCTTATCCGGGTTTAAGGTGCAGGCGCAGGTTGAAGAACATTATTTATCAAGGGTTATTCCCGGATTGACGGCCTATTACATTGATAATGATAACAAAAACTTTAAGCTGGTTGTTAAAAAAGTATATACACAGGTTGTTAACGGGCAATTTAACGTGGATATGTTGTTTGTTGGCCCCGTACCGAAAGGGATCAGGAAGGGACAGACCTTACAGATCAGGCTTGTATTTAGCGACCCTGTTCCGGCACTTTTGTTACCAAAAGGTGGTTTCTTCCAGCAAACCGGCGGAAACTGGATATTTAAACTGTCGGCAGATGGCAAAACTGCTTATAAGGTTGATATCCAGATAAACAGGCAAAGCCCTGACTATTATGAATTGACCTCGGGTTTAAAAGAGGGTGATAAAGTGATCACCTCAAGTTACGAGACCTATGGTACTAACGAAGTGCTGGTATTGAAGAAATAGCGGATTAGTGATTGGAGATTTGGAAAGAAAAGTTTTAGAAAATAAGTAAAGAATAATTAATTAAAAAACTATAAATAAAATTCTTCACTCAAAAAAAGGAGGTAAGGATTATGGAGGCACCAATGATAAAAATTACAGATCTTGAGAAATTTTACCGTACAGAAGAGGTAGAAACGATTGCCTTAAACAAGCTGTCGATCGAAGTAAAAACCGGTGAGTTTGTCGCCATCATGGGCCCGTCGGGCTGCGGCAAATCAACGCTGCTTAATATATTGGGCATGCTTGACGACCCGGATGAGGGCAGCTATATTTTCAATGGCGTAGAAGTGGCCCATTTTACCGAGCGTAAACGCGCTGATTTGCGTAAGCACAACATCGGTTTTGTGTTTCAAAGTTTTAACCTCATTGATGAGCTTACCGTTTTTGAAAACGTAGAGTTACCGTTGATCTACACCGGCGTTCCATCAGCAGAGAGGGTAAAAAGGGTAGAGGAAGTGTTGGATAAAATGCAAATCATGCACCGCCGTAACCACTACCCGCAGCAATTATCGGGTGGGCAGCAGCAGCGCGTGGCTATTGCCAGGGCGGTTGTAAACAAACCCAAACTGATACTTGCGGATGAGCCCACCGGTAATTTGGATAGCAGCAACGGTAACGATGTGATGGAATTGCTTACTGATTTAAACGAACAGGGCACTACCATTATCATGGTTACCCACTCTGAACACGACGCCCGTTACAGCCACCGAATTATCCGCCTGCTCGACGGACAAACCGTTGTTGAGAATATTATGATTTAAGTCCTAAGCCTAAAGTCCTATGTCTTTAGTCAAATTCGATTTCAGACTTAAGACTTAAGACTCAGGACTACCGACTTCAATAAAATTTTATATAAGTTAATAAGTGCCTCCGCTAATCTCCTCCATTTTGGAGGGGTTGGCTTGCGTGTTGCCTTTATTTTGAGGTAAAACGTTAAAGCTGAAATGTAAAAGTTGCCTAAGTGAAGTGTGCTTAATGTCTTGTTTTATCAATGACTAATGCCGCGAAGCAGATGGCCAATGACCAATTAAAATGATAAAAAACTATATTAAAACAGCGTTCCGCAGCCTGATGAAAAATAAGGGTTTTACCTTTATTAATGTATTGGGCCTTGCCCTTGGGCTGGCAACTTGCCTGCTTATTGTTTTTTATGTATTTGACGAATTAAGTTATGACAGGTACAACACAAAGGCCAACCGTATTTACCGGTTGAATAATGATATCAAATTTGGGGGCCTTGAAAACGCATATGCCGTAACCCCGGCCCCTGCAGCTGCCGCATTAAGGGCCGACTTCCCTGAAATTGAACAGGTAGCCCGTTTTAGGAACCGTGGTGGCAACCAGGTAAAAAAGGGTACACAGGACATCCAGGAAGACCGGATGGTTTATGCCGATAATAACATATTCGACGTATTTACCCTGCCGATGATAGCAGGTGACCCGGCGCGTGCGCTGGTTGATCCGCATACTATGGTGATCACTGAAGATATAGCTAAAAAATATTTTGGCCATGTTAACGCGGTTGGGCAGGTGTTAACGGTTAATGATTCGGTTCAGTTTAAAGTAACCGGTATAATTAAAAACATACCTAAACAATCCCATTTCCATTTCGACTTCTACATGTCGATGTCAACTCTTCCTGAAAGTAAAACAACTACGTGGTTCAGCAATAATTTCAGCACGTATATCCTTTTTAAACCCGGAGTTGATCCAAAAAACTTCGCTGCGAAACTTCCTCATTTTATGGTTAGGCATGCAGGATCGCAATTGCAGGCCATTTTGCATATGGACTTTAAAACACTCGAAAAAAACGGCAGCTATTTCAGGCTTAGCATTATTCCGCTCACAAAAATTCATTTACAATCCTATTGTATCGACGAGATTGAAGCTAACGGGAACATTTCCTACGTATATATATATTCAGCAACAGCAATATTTATTTTGCTGATCGCCTGCGTAAACTTCATGAATCTTTCAACTGCCCGCTCGGCTAACCGCGCAAGGGAGGTTGGCGTTCGCAAAGTATTAGGTTCTCCGCGTTCCGCGCTTATCGCCCAGTTTTTAACAGAATCAATATTGGTAACCCTCGTCGGTGCTGTTATTGCGGTGGTGGGTGCCTGGTGCATGCTGGGTCTTTTTAATCAGATGTCGGGTAAAGATTTAACAGTAACCCCTGAGATCCTTGGCTGGCTGATCCCTGCTTTACTCATCATAATTGTGGTAGTTGGCTGTTTGGCCGGATCGTACCCGGCTTTGTTTTTATCAGGCTTTCAACCTATAAAAGTTTTAAAGGGAAAATTAGCAGGTGGTTTTAAGGGCAGCAGGCTGCGCAGCGTTCTGGTGGTAGTTCAATTTGCTATTTCGATATTTCTGATCGTTGGCACAATGGTCATCAGCAACCAGCTTAAATTCATTCAAAACAAAGATCTCGGTTATCATCGCGATCATGTGCTGGTGGTTCAAAATGTATGGGCTTTGGGCAAGTCAGCAAAAACATTTAAGGACGAAGTCAAACAGGTAGCAGGGGTTCAAAATGCTACGCTTTCAGATGCGCTCCCTACTGATGAAAACAGCAACAGCACTTCCTATTTTAAAGATCCGGTGATTGACCAGAAAAGGTCAGTTTTAACCTTTAATTGGAATATAGACGAAGACTTTATCCCGACCCTGGGTATAAAGATGGCAGCCGGTCGTAACTTTTCAAAAGATATGGCGACAGACTCAATGGGGGTAGTGATCAACGAGGCTTTTGCAAAACAACTTGGTTACGCCAACCCGATCAATCAGCCACTTTATACACCTGCCGATCAAATGGTTACCAAAACCGATCAATACCATATCATTGGGGTAGTAAAAGATTTTAATTTTAAATCATTACGAACTAACGTAACGCCGCTGGTTTTTCAATTGAACCCAAATATCGCTAATCTCAGCATTCGTATCAATTCTGGCGATATTCCATCTTTGATGGCAAAGATCAAGGATAAGTGGAAAGGCCTTTCGCCAAACCGCCTGTTTAGCTATACATTTTTAGACGCAAAGTTTGATGCGCTTTATCGTTCGGAGGAACGTATGGGCGCTATTTCTATTGCATTTACAACATTGGCTATCATCATTGCCTGCCTTGGTTTATTCGGTCTTGCCGCTTATGCAGCTGAACAGCGAACAAAAGAGATCGGGATTCGCAAAGTGCTAGGGGCAAATGTATCGGGCATCGTAAATATGCTTTCGAAGGATTTTATCAAACTGGTATTGATAGCGATTTTTATTGCTGTGCCATTTGCCTGGTGGGCGATGCACGGCTGGCTGCAGGGTTTTGCCTATAAGCAGAATATGCAATGGTGGGTTCCGGCGCTTGCAAGTTTTTCGGCCATATTGATCGCTTTTATCACCATAAGTTTTCAAGCTATAAAAGCAGCACTTACAAATCCGGTAACGAGTTTGAGGAGTGAGTAGTCTGAATTCTGTTTCAGTGACCAAAGTGACGCAAAGCAAATAACCCAATGACCAATTCACTAATTCAATAATGAGTCGTTATGATAAAAAACTATCTGAAAATAGCATTTCGAAACCTCTGGAGGCACAAAGGTTTTTCGTTGATAAACATTATCGGGCTTGCCGTAGGTATGACTGCTTGTTTCCTCATATTTATCTATGTAAATTTTGAACTGAGCTATGATAAGTTCAACCGGAATTTCAACCATATATTTCGGCTCAATACCGATATCCGATCGCCGAACGAAGTATTACATTGGAGTAGTGCTTCCGCACCGATGGGGCCCGCGCTGAAGGCTGATTACCCTGATGAGGTAAAGGAGTATGCCCGCGTGTTCGGTGGTAGTTTCCTGGTGCAAAACGGGAACCGTAAATTCCAGGAGAATAATATCAACTTTACCGATCCGTCTATTTTTAAAATATTTACTTTCCCTTTCGTTCATGGTGATCCGGCCACTGCGCTATCCGAGCCGTTTCATATCGTGCTGACTGAAACAATGGCCAAAAAGTATTTTGCAAGTATTGACATTGTCGGGAAAACGCTCATGCTTGATGGTAAGCATCCGGTGCAGGTAAGTGGCGTCATTAAAGATGTTCCGATTAATTCACATTTCAGTTTTGACATGCTGATGTCGTCTTCGACAATGGAAAAGCTGAAATTGATCTATATGCCGGAGTGGGGAAATTTTAGCAATTATACCTTTTTGTTACTACCAAAGGTATATGACGGAGCGAAACTGGAGGCAAAACTCCCTGCCTTCCTTGCCCGGCACATTACCGAAGACCAACGTCGCAAGGGGTACAATTACACCCTTTTTGTGGAGCCATTGAAAGATGTTTATATGGACAATTTCAGGGGGGCGCCAGTAAACGGCAATAAAACCAAGTTTTATATAATTTACATTATCTCCGTTTTCATTCTGCTTATCGCGTGCATTAACTTCGTCAACCTAACTACTGCCCGAGCTTCCGAACGGGCAAAGGAGGTTGGTATCCGCAAAGTGATAGGCGCCTTTAAAAACCAGTTGACAATGCAATTTTTGGGCGAATCAGTTATCATAAGCCTGGTTTCGTTTGTGGTAGCTTTTTTATTATGCCTCTTGCTGCTGCCATTGTTCAATACCCTTGCAGGAAAGATCATCAGCGAAAGCATCTTCGAACATGGGTACATTTTTATTCTATTTGGTATTGCGGTGGCAATTGGCTTTCTCGCAGGTATTTATCCATCATTTGTATTAACCAGTTTCAGTATTACATCGGTGCTCAAGGGCCGTTTCAGCACTTCGGTAAAAGGAATATTATTACGCAGGGGGCTGGTAGTAGTACAGTTTACTATATCTATTGTATTGATTGTGGCCACGCTGATTGTTTACAACCAGCTGCGTTATATGCGCGGACAATCGCTTGGGTTTGATAAAGACCAGATGGTCGTTTTGGACTTCAATGGCGACTCTACGGTGCAAAGCCAGGAGCAGGTCATCAAAAATGAATTGCGGCAGGTACAGGGTGTTTTATCTGTGTCGGGCTCGTCAAACACGCCGGGTAACGGTACAAACGTCGGTTATTCTGAAGTGGAGAGCCGAGCCGGAAATTTAATGTCGATGAATATCAGTATGTACGATGTTGACTATGATTTTGTACAGCAATATGGCTTTCATATCGTGGCCGGCCGTACATTTTCAACATCATTTCCAACCGATTCCACCAGGGCCTTCATCGTGAATGAAACTGCTGTAAAGCAGCTTGGCTACGTTCATGCTGAAGACGCTATCGGCAAAAAGTTTAATCAATGGGGACGGATAGGGCAGATCATCGGCGTAGTGAAAGACTTTCATTTTGAATCCCTTGATCAACATATAAAACCATTTGATTTTCGCATCAACCCCCGTAACATCGGCGTATTTACCATTAAAATTAAAGGCGGAGGTATACCAAATACCATTGCAGCGTTGCAAAGCAAATGGAAATCCCTTGTTCCGCAAAGGCCGTTCAGCTATTCATTTCTGGATGACAACTTCAACAAACAATATTTAACCGAAGACAGGTTTGGCAAACTGTTTATGTATTTCGCCGTGCTTGCCATCATGATCTCATGCCTTGGTTTACTTGGGCTGGCTTCGTACAGCACATTACAGCGTACCCGGGAGATTGGGATTCGCAAGGTGCTTGGCGCGAGTGTGCCGGGTATTGTAAATATGCTTTCCAAAGAATTTTTACAACTGGTGGCAGTGGCGGCATTGATAGCCTTCCCAATAGCCGGGTATGGCATGCATAACTGGTTGAAGGATTTTGCCTACCGGATAAGTATCGGTTGGTGGGTGTTTGCAGTGGCTGGTATCCTTGCATTTTTCATCGCTATCGCCACCATCAGTTTCCAGGCCATAAGAGCGGCGATGGCGAATCCCGTTAGGAGTTTGAGGAGCGAGTAGGTTAGTGATTAGAGACTGAAGATTGGGAAGAAAATGACTTAATTACACGAAGCAAATGACAAATTCAATAAATCACTAATTCAATAATTAGTCCCATGATAAAAAACTATT
>NZ_CAIWNH010000395.1 GCF_903913935.1 uncultured Mucilaginibacter sp. | reverse complement strand
GTGATGGTATTTTTTTAAATAGGTAGCATCGTACCCGGGGAATCCGCCCAGTTCGATGGCATTTTTTATGTTTTTTTCGGCGATGAGTTTCGCCAGTATATCACCAAAAACATAATTGGGTTTCAAATACAGGATGAGGTTCTTCCTTGATTCCCAAAAAGCTTTCCAGAAAGCGAGGTCTGTTAAATTTTGTTCCATTAATATGATTCGAGTGCAAATTAGTTTTTGCTTTTCATGATATCGTAAATCGATGAAAAACAATTTTTTTAATTTCTCCTCTTTACTGCATGCGGTAAAATTTTTTAAGTTAAGCGTAACGGCCTAAGTTTTTGCCCTCTTTTTTGCCTGCAAAAGAGAGGGCAGATCGAGCGTAGCGATGATCGGGTGAGTTAACCCTGGCGGACATTGCCGCCAATGCATTGCGGCGAGTCTACTCACCCCGACTGCGCTACGCTGGTCGCCCCTCTCTTCCGCGAGCGGAAAAGAGGGGAAAAACAAATATTTTTCTTAACTTAATGACATTGACCGCAAGCGGTAAAGAGGGGAAGCCCATTTTTTATTGTTCTGTTTTATTCTTCTTTTCCAACACCCTTGCCGGGTTACCCACGGCAATACAATCCGAAGGTATATCTTTTGTAACCACGGCCCCTGCGCCGATGATCACATTGTCTCCGATGGTGATATCCCCGATAATACAAACGTTGGCTCCAATATCTACATTGTTCCCTATACGGGGGCTGCGGCTTAACGTACCATCAGCCAGTTTTTTGTGGCCTATGGTGGTGGAGTTCCTTAACACGCAATTTTCGCCGATGATGGTGCTTTTATTCACCACCAGCGCCTGCCCGTGATACAATGACAAGCCTTTGCCTATGGTTAGCTTCCTTGGTAGCTCTATCCCCAAAATCCACTCTACCCAAAAACGGTAAAGCATAAAATAAGGGTAAAAAATAATTTTGGTGAGGGTAAAGCGGTTAAAAGCCTGCAGCAACCGAAAAGAAAACAAAACCGACTGTGCCTTAAAGTTTTGCCGGTTTGCCCGCCAGTCCTGGAATAAATAAGCAAAAAAGTTCATTTTTTCAGTCGATCAGTTTGTTATTATAAGGCTGTAAAACCACAAATTTGTGTCCCCATCAAAAGTTCGTCCCTTTTTGAATAGCGCCGTCAGGTGCTAAATATCGGTAGAAAATTCATTTTAAATATTATCGCGTGCCGTAGGTACGCAACTTCGCCGTGTTCCGTGCCTACGGCACGGTATTTATTGTTTTTATTCTTCTACCAATATTTGACCCCGATGGGGTCACTATTTAACTTCGCAGCATAGTTGCCTATTGCGAGCGGGTTATGCCTTTGGCAGGTGCCGTAATTAAATACTGCGCGTCCAAAAGTAAAGTTTTCATTTTAGAATTGTTATAATTGCCGCTAAAATAGCGCCGCCAAATGAAAGTAACTTTAATAAATACATCTGATGCAGGCGGCGGCGCCCCGGCTGCATGTATGCGCCTGCTAAAAGCGCTGGAATTAAAGCAGGTTGATGTGCATATGCTGGTGCAGGAGAAGAAGACAGGTGAGCCGTGTGTCGACAGCATCAGCAATAATTTAGCAGGAAAATTAAAGGCACGATTTAGTTTTTTTTATGAGCGTTTGCCTTTTATCTGGTTTAAGGCAAAGGCGCGTGAGGTTCGGTTTGCTTTTTCAACTGCGGAATTTGGCGCTGATATAAAAAAGGAACCTGATATACAAAATGCAGATATACTGCATCTGCACTGGACAAATTCCGGTTTTCTGTCAACCCATAACATTAAACAGCTTTTTGAAACCGGTAAACCGGTGGTATGGACACTGCATGATATGTGGGCATTTACCGGTGGCTGCCACTATTCAGGCGATTGTTTCCATTTTATGAACCAATGCGGTAATTGCTGGATGCTGCGCGATCCGCATAAAAATGATCTGTCGCACCAGGGCTGGAAACGTAAATCGGATATGTACAAAACGGCAAAAAACCTGGTTTTTGTAACCTGCAGCCACTGGCTGGCTGATGTTGCCCGTACAAGTTCATTATTAAAAGATTTCCGGATCGAAACCATTCCCAACCCGATAGATACGGAACTGTTTTCTCCAAAAGATAAAGCTGCTGCCAGGTTGAAATGGAATATCAATCCAAAATCAAAAATTATACTCTTCGGTGCCGCCAACATCCTCGACAGGCGTAAAGGCATCACCTACCTGGTTGAGGCGCTGAATGACCTTAAAAAGAATTATCAGGAGACAGATATTATTGAGATCGTTCTATTCGGTAAAAATAAATCATTTGATGTCAGCCTGCTGCCTTTTAAAGTATACGAAATGAACGTAATTACCTCGCAGGAAGATATGGCAGCGCTGTATAATCTTGCAGACGTGTATGTAACTCCCGCTATTGAAGACAACCTGCCCAATACAGTGATGGAGTCGCTGGCCTGTGGTACACCCGTTGTGGCCTTCAATACAGGCGGGTTGCCGGATATGGTAGACCACCGGCAAAACGGCTACCTGGCTGAATTTAAATCTGCAGCTGATTTTGCTGCAGGGATCAATTTTATTTTAAATTCAAATAAAAAAAACGAACTCGCGGAAAATGCAAGGAAAAAGGTAACGGACAATTTTACCAACGAGATCATCGCCTCAAAATACATGGATGTTTACCGGTCAATATTAAAAAAATGAAAGCTTTTAAGCCCGTTTTATCGGTGATTACCGTTGTTTATAATAACGAGCGTGATATTGAGCGGACGATGCTTTCGGTGTTAACCCAAACCTATCCGCGCATAGAATACATTATCATTGATGGCAAATCAACCGATGGTACGTTAAAGGTCATTAACAGGTATAAGGACCAGGTGGCAAAGATCTTCAGCGAAAAGGATAACGGTATCTACGATGCCATGAACAAAGGCCTTGCAGCAGCTAACGGCGATTATGTGCTCTTTATGAATTCGGGCGACGAATTTTATTCCAGGGATACCGTACAAAAAGTTTTTGAGTCGGCGCCGGATGCGGATATCTATTATGGTGAAACCGAGATGATAGATGCTGACGGAAAAAGCCTTGGCCAAAGGCGGCACAAAGCGCCCAAAACATTTACCTGGATGGATTTTCGGTATGGGATGAGTATCAGCCACCAGGCCATTTATGTGCGCCGTTCTCTGGCAGGGCCATACGATAATCGGTATAAATTGAGTGCAGATATCGATTGGATCATCCGCGCAGCATCGCAGGCAGAAAAGATCGTTAATGTAAACCAATATGTAGCCAAATACCTGGTAGGAGGGGTGTCAAAAGCCAAACACCGCCAGAGTTTAATGGAGCGCTTTGATATCATGCAGCGCTATTATGGCTTAATCCCTACAGTTTTTAATCATTTTGTTATCGCTTTTAACCTGGGCTGGTATTGGCTGAAGAATAGAAGGACGAATGATTAGGGGGGTAAAGGGTTGTAACGTGTTGCAGAGGTTAAAAAAGGAACAAAACAACCTTGTCCTTTTAAACAAAAAGGTGCAGTAATCGCAAACTTTGTATGGTGGTATTGCAAAGTTTGCGATTACTGCACAAGCAATGACGTATAGCTATTTTTTCGCTTTCTTATCGTCGGCAGGTGCTTTTTTCTTGTCGTCAGCTTCAGCCACAGGCTTTTTCTTCGCCTCCGTATAAACCGCTCCGCCTAATAAAAGCACCAGCAAAATTGATCCGGCAAGTGAAATCTTTTCGCCTGTATAGTACGATGCCGGGTGGAAGATGAATTCAACTTTATGGTTACCCAACGGGATCTGCGCTGCACGCAAAAGATAATCAGCACGGAAATAAGGGGCTTCTTTACCGTCGATCAGCATTTTCCAGCCCTTATCATAATAGATCTCCGAGAATACCGCCACCTGGTTGGCTGTTGAGCCGGTTTGATAGGTTAAATGATCGGGGTTATAGTTGGTTAACTTAATACTGGCATTCGGATCGCCGCCTATTGCACTTTTAGTATCGATCACAGTTTTGTAACGCTGGTCAACAATGGCTTCATCTTTTGGCGTAAAGCTGCTGATGGCCTGCATTTCTTTATCGGCATTGTCAACAAACTTAACGGATTTTACAAACCAGGCATGTCCGCACGCAGTAACGTTTGATACCATTTTGGAGTTGCGGGCCGTATCCTGGGTGATGAAATACTTGGCATTCAGCATATCCAAAACATCGTGGTTTGGCGGGTTGGTGGTTAGCTGGTTATCCATCAACTCATCATACCTTTTTAGGCGCGCAGCTGAATAACCGCTGATTGATTTATGGAAGAATGGGTTGATTTCGTCGTTTTTGATTTCAGCTGTAAGGTCAAACACACGGAAATCCGGGTCGGGATCCCTGGTGATAAACTGGTCCACTTCTCGTGGCCTTACCACCTGGCTGGCATCCTGTTTCTCCTGGAAATTAGCCTCTTTCAAATAACGTTTATCTATCGGCCACATATCTACCAATACCAATGCAAGTAATGCGATCGAAAAAACGGTTGTATTCACTTTTTCTTTTATAAAGATCCAAAGCAAGCCAAAAGCAAGCACTATAAAAATGAAAGACCTGATGGCGTCCGCATGTTCCAGGTCCTGCCTGTCGCTAACAATAGCAGTGGCAATATTGGTGGCGGTAGCGTTGTCGCCGCGCAGCGCTTTTGTTAAATAGGTGATGCCGCTTTGTGCATCAGCCGATCTGAAACTTAAAAACAAAGTAGCTACGATGATCAGGGCAACGAAAATACCAGCTGTGATATAAAGCTTTTTGAGGATATCTTTTTTATCAGCTGTTTCGGTGATCTCTTTTACCGCAAGCAGCGCCATGATCGGGAAGCAAATACTTGCTACCGCCAATATGGATTCAACTGCACGGAATTTATTGTAAAGCGGGAAATAGTTAAAAAACAAATCGGATAAGTAAGGCCAGTTGCTGCCAAATGACAGCAGCATGGTTAACAGTACTGTACCTAATAACCACCATTTTATACGATTTTTTACAATCAGTAAACCGAATAAAAATAGGAAACAAATGACCGCGCCAAAATAAAACGGACCAGCAGTGCCGGGTTTATTGCCCCAGTACATCGCCAATCCAGGGAACTGCGACATTTGCTGCGCGTAATTAACTGCCTGGTCCGCCGGAACGCCTTTGTCGATAAATACTTTAGCAGTAGCAGAGTTTTGGTCAATCCCTTCTGACGGGCCAGATGCGCCGCCGTAGGCATTTGGTATTAAAAAGGTAAAACATTCGCCAACGCCCTGGCTCCACTGATAGGCGTAATCTTTAGCCAGGCCATTACTTGGTTCTTTGGTATGTTGGGTCAAATTTGATGGACCGCGGTAGCTGTAGGCAGCGTATTCCATGGTGCTCCATAATAATGATGCATTAACAAGTACCGCCAGTAAAGTTGCCGCAACAATAACGCCTGCAGATTTAAAAAACGCTGGAGTTGTTTTTGCTTTAATAGCGTGGTAAAACTCTATTCCGATTAAAATAGCCAGTGCCAGCACCAGGTAATAGGTCATCTGGATGTGGTTGGCCTTTAACTCTAAAGCGATGAAAAGGGCTGATAGTGCACCGCCAAGCAGGTACCGGCCCCTGAGGGTTAAAATAACACTGGCAATTATAGGCGCAAAAAAGGCGATCGCGAGCACCTGGTTGGAGTGCCCGGCCGTAAGCAAAATAATATTATAGGATGAAAACGTAAACGCGACAGCGCCTGCGGCCGCAAGCCATGGGTTTAGTTTTAAAACGGTGAATAAAAAGTAGGTGCCAAACAATAACAGAAATACGACATAAATAGGGTTTGGAAACGCCGCGATCAGGGTTTTTATGACAAACGAAGCGACGTTACTGGAGTAAGGCGCCCAGATCTGGTAAGCGGGCATGCCGCCAAAAATTTGGTTGGTCCATAAAATAGTGGTATCCTTTGCCCGGTAATCGTTAATTTCTTTTTGGGTTGATTGAGCGCCGAGCACGTCAGCCTGGCCCAGGGTTTTCCCCTGGAAAGCAGGTGTAAAGTAAGCTAAGCAGATCACTAAAAATATTGCAGCAATCAAAAAGTGAGTGCCATTGCGCTTAAACCAGTTATTCATTTCTGTATTTTATTGAAGATAATATAATCTCCCAAAAATAGAAATTTGCTTGAGAATAGGAATGATTAGTTTTTTTTGATTTTTATGGCTTAGGAGTGGCCCTTAAACAGGAAAAATAACCCTACCAGCAGGGCAGTACTCGCGATATAAGAAAAAAGCACCACTTTGGTGCCAAACTCTTCGCGGTTGCGGCGGATGGTATAAAAATTATATAGCGCCAGCAGGGCAACCACTACCCAAAAAAAAGTATAGATCTCTGTTTTAGAAGTAAACAAGGCGGTGGAGATGGCGATAACGATAAAATTGGTCAGGATGAGAAGCGTTGAATCCGGCGTGTTGTTATGCCTGGGGCGCCTTTTAAATAGCTCTTCCGGTATCATTGCTTTAATTTTATTTAATTTCTTCGTAATCTACAAAATCCCCTTCAGAATCGGGTATGCTACCTTTTTTTGATTGGGGCGGCACATAGTCGACCTTTATTTTTGCAGGGCCGGCATTTTGGCTGTTGTTTTGATTGGTGTTCTGGTTATAATTCTGCCGGTAGTTTTGTTGCTGTTGCGCCTGTTGCTGCGCTTTATTAACCACACTTTGAAAAAGCATTGGCAAAAAAATACGGACTAAAAGACGTATGATATATAAAATTAAGATTGCTGTAATCAGGAAACTAAGAAATTCCATGCCTGGTAAAAATTAAGACTACAAATATAATACTATAACGGCAAAATTGTTTGTGTATGATTTTGCTTTGATTTTTGACCAACGCAGGTGGTTGTTTGTTACAGTTTGATGTGCGGATTTCAGATGTGCAAATGTGCAAATGAAAAAATAAGCCATTTTCCGTTCAATAATCTGCACATCTGAAATCTGCACATCCGCACATCAGAATTTCTCCGCCATCATTTTTTCAAGCGCGAACATTTCATCACGCAGTTTAGCGGCCAATAAAAAGTCCATATCCTTGGCAGCGGCTATCATTTCTTTTTTGGTGTTTTCTATAGATTTTTTTAGATCAGGCTTGGTCATGTATTGAACGATCGGATCCGCGGCCATTGAAACCGAATCGGCTTCCACATAGGCTTTCTGAATCCCGTCTTTAAAGTCCATTACTGATGTTTGCTCTATGATCTCGCTGCGGGTTTTACCAACAGTTGTTGGCGTAATGCCGTGCTCCGTATTGTATTTCATCTGGATATCCCGGCGGCGGTTAGTTTCATCCATCGTGATCTGCATCGAGTCTGTTATTTTGTCCGCGTACATAATTACCCGGCCACGGTCGTTCCTGGCCGCACGGCCAATTGTTTGGATCAGCGAACGTTCGGATCGTAAAAAGCCTTCCTTATCCGCATCTAAAATCGCTACCAGCGAAACTTCCGGTAAATCAAGCCCTTCGCGCAGCAGGTTAATGCCTATCAGTACATCAAATTCGCCGAGGCGCAGCCCGCGTAAGATCTCTACCCTTTCAAGGGTTTTAACTTCGGAGTGGATGTAACGGCATTTAATACCCAGCCTGTCCATGTATTTGGCCAGTTCTTCGGCCATGCGTTTGGTAAGGGTGGTTACCAGGATCCGGTCGCCCATTTTTACCGTTTTATCTACCTCTTCCAATAAATCATCCACCTGGTTAATCACCGGGCGAACGTCAATTACCGGGTCAAGCAACCCGGTGGGCCGTATCACCTGTTCAACCACCACGCCGCCTGATTTCTCCAATTCAAAATCACCCGGGGTGGCACTTACATAAATAGTTTGCGGTGCGAGGCTTTCAAATTCCTGGAAATTTAAAGGGCGGTTATCCATAGCAGCAGGTAAACGGAAACCATAATCAACCAATGAGATTTTGCGGGAACGGTCCCCCCCATACATCGCCCTGATCTGCCCAACCGTAACGTGGCTCTCGTCAATCACCATCAGATAATCGTCCGGGAAATAATCGAGCAAACAGAATGGGCGTGCGCCGGGCTGCCTGCCGTCAAAAAAACGGGAATAGTTTTCGATACCCGAGCAATAGCCCAATTCACGGATCATCTCCAGGTCGTAATTCACCCTTTCTTCCAGCCGTTTGGCTTCCAGGTAGCGGCCATCGCCGATGAACTGTTTTTTGCGGGTTTCCAGCTCTTCCTGTATCGCCCAGATGCTTTGGGTAAAACGTTCACGCGGGGCCACGTATAAAGTAGCCGGAAAAAGTACCATATGCGTCATCTTCTCCATGGTTTTTCCGGTGGAAACGTCAAATGTGCTGAGTTCCTCAATATCGTCCCCAAAAAAAGAAACCCGGTACGCGTGGTCCATATAAGCAGGGAAAATATCTACGATATCACCCTTCACCCTGAAAGTGCCGCGTTTAAAATCGGCAGTGGTGCGGGAATAGAGTATCTCTACCAGCCGGTGTAAAAAAGCATTCCGGCTGATGCGCGTGCCCACCGCGAAGCGGAAAACAGAGTCTTTAAAATCTTCCGGGTTACCCATGCCATAAATGCAGGAGATTGACGACACCACGATCACATCCCGCCGGCCCGACATTAATGCCGAGGTAGTCCGCAAGCGTAATTTTTCAATTTCCTCGTTAATGGCCAGGTCCTTTTCAATATAAGTATTGGTAGTGGGGATAAAAGCTTCGGGTTGGTAATAATCGTAATAAGATACAAAATAGTTGACCGCGTTGTCCGGAAAAAACTGTTTGAATTCTCCATATAACTGCGCTGCCAGGGTTTTGTTGTGACTTAATATGAGCGTAGGCTTTTGCGTTTGCGCGATAACATTGGCAATAGTAAATGTTTTACCGGAGCCCGTTACGCCCAGCAGGGTTTGAAACGGGTCCTGGTTATTTACACCTTCAACCAGCTGCCTGATGGCTTCAGGCTGGTCGCCGGTGGGATAATATTGAGATGTTAATTTAAAATCCATAGATCAAAGCAAAAATACTGATTTTTAGTCCGAAAGTCCGAAAAGTCCGAAAGTCTGAAAGAAAATGTCGGGCAATTTTACTTCAGCTATACAAAACCAAAATTAGGATGTTGTTGTGACAACCGTATGTCAGCAGGGTTTGTTTTGACGGGGAATTTATTAGATTTACTAACGAGCGTGCAATTTGGGAATTCAATTCCTAAGTTGCACAACGATTTAACGCCCCCGGCTTTTACTATAGATAGGTAAAACTAAAGCCACCCTTTCACGCAAGTAAAATGGTCCCGATTTATATTATTGCTTTTGTTTTGTATCGGTGATAATTTATTAATATCAACTCAACTAACAGGCTGTAAGAAAGTACGCCTATTAACATAGAAATAATCAAGCTCCATAAAGTATTAAGCAATGCGACTTTCGAGAAAAAATAACTTGGGAATGCTAGCAATCTAAAAATCCAAACTGTGATGTAATAGAACTTATTTGCTTCCCCGCTTTCTTCTAACGCAAAAATCACAAAAAAGCAAACTATCAGTATTACAGAAAATAGACAAATTAAGAGAAATAATCTCATGTAATTAATTTGTCTGTAATAACTTTGCAAGGTTGGCATTATTTGAATTTTTTAATTAAATGTACGTCTTAAATTTAGAATATTAAATAAATCTGAAATCGAACATCCGACATCCGAAATGAAAATACATCCGCCATCCGAAATAAAATACAAACACATTTTCTTCGACCTTGATCATACTATTTGGGATTTTGATAAAAATGCCGCAGAAACGCTTGTTGAATTATATGAGCTATATAAACTGGACGGGATCGGCTTACCCGGTGCTGCCCTGTTTATTGAAACCTATACCCGCAATAACCACCAGCTTTGGGCCGAATACCATACCGGCAAGATCACCAAAACAGAATTGCGCGAAACCCGCTTCAGGCGGACATTCATAGAGCTTGGCCTGCACCCCGACCAGGTGCCGCTGGCTTTTGAGGATGATTACGTGAAACTTTGCCCCACCAAAACCAACCTGTTTCCGCATGCGCATGAGACATTGAGCTATTTAAAAGATAAATACACGCTTCACCTGATCTCCAATGGTTTTAAGGAAGCCTCCACGCTGAAGATAGGTAACACCAATATCGGACAATATTTTGCGGAGGTGATCATCTCGGAGATTGTAGGTATTAATAAACCGGATCCTGCCATTTTTGAACATGCCCTTAACGTGGCAGGCGCCACCAAAAGTGAAAGCCTGATGATAGGCGACAGCCTTGAAGCCGATGTTTATGGCGCCCTTAATTTTGGGATGGACGCTATCTATTTTAACCCATTTAACGCCCCTAAACCGGATGATGTGCCTTTACAAATTCACCACCTAATGGAACTGGTGTCGCTGTTGTAATAATAAATTAAGGATGAGATAGTTTATATGTGGAGAAGTTTAGCACAAAACTTTGATTAAAAACCCATTACCTTTAATACATGAACATCAACAAGGAACGGAAGGCGATTGATACCGCATTGGATAACTACCGGGCGCGGCTTGACCTTATTCCTGATGAAAAGTTTACAGAAACACCGCCGGGCGGGGGATGGTCATACGCCGAAGTGTACAGCCATATCCTGCAGGCCACATTAGGTTCAACCATTGCGCTGGAAAGATGCTGCAATAATACCTGCGTACCTACTACTAAAAAATTAACCTTTTTGGGCGTGCTAATGATGACCATCAACAGGTTTCCGCCGGTAAGGGTAAAAGTGCCTGAAAAAGTTAATGCAAAAATGCCGGCCCTCAAGATCAGCAAAGAAGACGCCAAAAACCTGGTGATCAAATGCCGTAAACGGGTGGATGAAATTACCCCGCAATTAAAGGATGCGTTACCTGCATCGCGGCATAAACACCCGCGCCTCGGGATGCTGAACGCAGGGCAATGGGTTAAGTTTATCAGGATCCATTTACTGCATCATTTAAAACAATTGGACAGGATCGGAAAAAAATTTAAAACCGGATGAAACCTTTTACATTTAACAAAGTCTTAACATTAGAATAACCTGATTTACGGATATTTGTAAAACATTTAAGATATGCATTTCGAATTTGCTTATTTGGTTATAGTTGGATTGTTATTCCTGGTAGGAGTATTTTATCTGAGCCCATTTGATCTGAAAGTTAATCATGACGACGACGACGAGTAATCGTTGCTATATTTTTCCCTCACCTTTTTCCGGTATATTTTGCCGGTCAAAATTCTACCCCCTAAATTTTAATGGCTAAACGCGAAGTTGATATTGTAGTTATATCCGACGTGCATTTGGGCACTTATGGCTGTCATGCCAAAGAATTGCTTAAGTATTTAAAAAGCGTCAAACCAAAAATGCTGATCCTGAACGGAGATATTATCGATATCTGGCAATTCAGCAAATCTTACTGGCCCGAAGCACATATGAAAGTAGTGCGCAGGATCCTGAAGTTTGTAACCGAAGGCATCCCGGTTTATTACTTAACCGGCAACCACGATGAAATGCTGCGCAAATTTGCTGATTTTAACCTGGGTTCTTTCCAACTGCTGAATAAGATCGTACTGAATATCGACGGAAAGAAAGCCTGGATCTTCCATGGCGATGTGTTTGATGTTACCATGCAGCATTCCAAATGGCTGGCCAAATTGGGCGCCATTGGTTATGATACACTCATCCTTATCAATAGCTTTACCAACCGTATACTTACCGCTTTTGGCCGGCAGAAAATGAGCTTTTCGCAAAAAGTAAAGGCAAGTTTTAAAGAAGCCGTAAAGTTTATCAACCAGTTTGAACAAACTGCAGCCGACCTGGCTGTCGATAAAAACTACCAGTACGTAATTTGCGGGCATATCCACCATGCCGAGATCAGGGAAATCGAATCAACCGAAAAAAGTGGTTCTGTTTTGTATTTAAATTCTGGCGACTGGGTAGAGAGCCTCACCGCGCTGGAGTATCATGAAGGTAAGTGGACAATATTTAAATACGAGCCAGATGACTTTAACAGCGATGCCGATGAGGACGATAAATCGGATGCTGAGGACCTGGAGGCCAAAATGGACGTAAATATCTTACTCGAAAGATTTAAACAGGAACCGGGGTGATTTTTTGTTGAAATGTTGTAATGTTGTAAAGTTGAAATGTTTACCATTTTTGGGCTAAAAAAAAAGCCTATAGCTAAAACAACTTTACAACCTTGCAACTTTACAACATTACAACAACACTGCCACATGAAAATACTCTACGCTATACAGGGAACAGGTAATGGCCATATCAGCAGGGCGCGCGAAATTGTGCCCCTGTTGCAGCAATATGGCGAGCTTGACCTGCTGGTAAGCGGCACCGAAGCCGAAGTGAGTTTGGCCCAGCCCTTAAAGTACCGGTTTCATGGGTTTAGTTTTGTTTTTGGGACGCAGGGCGGGGTTGATAATTGGGCCACTTTTAAACTGATGAACCTGCCCCGGCTATTGAAGGATATCCGAAACCTCCCCTTGAAGCAATACGACCTGATCATCAATGATTTTGAGCCCGTAAGTGCCTGGGCATGCAGGCTGCAAAAATTACCAAGTGTATCGTTAAGCCACCAATGTTCTTTTGTTTCACCCAAGACGCCGCGGCCGGCCAAACGAAGCTGGGCCGAATGGCTTTTTAAATATTATTCGCCTACTACAGATCATATTGGCTTTCATTTTGAGCGTTATGATGATTTTATACATACCCCGGTTATCCGCAGCGAAATCCGCAATTTAACAACCAGCAACGCCGGGCATTATACGGTTTACCTGCCCGCATATGACGATAAATTGCTTGCCGGACTGTTAAATAAAACTTCGAAAGTACAGTGGCATATTTTCTCCAAAAGGCAGAAAATACCTTATCAGCAAGGCAATGTGCAGGTGTTTCCGGTAAATAACGAAGCATTTAACAAAAGCCTTGCCGCCTGCGAAGGGCTGCTTACCGGCGGCGGTTTTGAAGGCCCCGCCGAAGCTTTATTTTTAAGAAAAAAAGTGATGATGATCCCGATGAAGGGCCAGTACGAACAGCAATGTAACGCCCTGGCGGCTTCAAAACTTGGGGTGCCGGTGATATATGATATTGATGACCAGTTTGTATACCATATCAATAACTGGATCAGCAGCCAAAATAACATTTCCGTTAATTTTCCGGACGAAACAGCGCAGATCATAGCTGATATGGTCAAACGGTATGCTAAAAATAAGTAGTTTTACCGTAAGCGGTTTTTCTGCTAATTTCGCCCCCGGATATTTTCAATAATGATCAACTTTTTCAAAAAGCTTAGCCCTTTTAACGTTTTATGGCTTGTAGTGGTTTTAATACTGCTGCGGATAGGCTACCTGGTTAACGCGCCTGCAAAAGCAGGATCGTTGTTTATGGGGCCATTTTTAAGCCTTTGGCTGCCGGCTGGTTATAGTGCAATTGCTCCTTCATTAAGTGTTTTCCTGGCTGCTGTTATGGTGCTGGCACAGGCTCTTTTCCTTAATCGCCTGGTCAATCATTTTAACTTATTAGGGAAACCCTCATTTTTGCCTGCCCTGATGTATATTGCCTTATCTAGCCTGTTTACGCCATTCCTGGTGCTAAGTCCGCCGCTGATCTGTAATTTCCTGGTGATCTGGATGCTTTTTAAACTGATCAATTTTTACAAAAGCAAAGATGCCAAATCAACAGCCTTTGACGTTGGCATGATCATCGCCCTTGGTACTTTGTTATATCTTCCCTTTGTTTTTCTTTTTCTGGCCATTTGGATCGGCCTGGTAATTTTCAGATCGTTCGACTGGCGCGAATGGGTATCGGCAATTATCGGGTTCATTACTATCTTTTTTTTCCTGGCAGTTTATTATTATCTAAATAATAACCTCGTACATTTTGCAGATATATGGCTCCCGCTGGCTACCAAGTTTCCGCAAAATATCAATATCAACTACTATAATTACCTGTTACTGATACCGGTGGTGGTTATCCTGGCGCTTTGTTTTATCAAATTGCAGCAAAATTTTTATAAAAGTTATATACAGGTACGCAAGTCGCTTCAACTGCTGCTGATCGTATTTGTGATCACACTGCTATCGTTTTGCGTAAAAGCTGCCTTTCAATTGCCGCATTTTTTGTTGTGCGTAGTACCAGCATCGGTGTTTTTTGCCTACTATTTTATAAATGCCAGGCGCAAATGGTTTTACGAGGTGCTGTTTGGCGTTTTGCTGCTCATGATCGTTTATTTTCAGTTTAACAATTTTTAACTTTTAGTTTCGCTCAATTTACAGCTGTTATGTTAGTTTTGTAACATGAAACCGTTATGTTTTTCATGATCTTAAATGAATACCGGCCGATAAGCCCGATCACCATCAGGCCGACTGCCATAAAAATAATGCTGATGAAATTTGGAGTAGTTATATTTCCGGGATCCAATTGCGATGAGGACCTCATTTATGTATTGGAAAAAATAATGGGCCAGGAAGTGGTTCGTTTATGGCATAAAGACCATGACCTGCAGGGGGCCGAGTTTATTGTATTGCCAGGCGGTTTTTCTTTTGGCGATTATTTACGTTCAGGCGCTATTGCGCGTTTTTCGCCCATCATGCAGGAAGTTATCCGTTTTGCTGCAAACGGGGGCTATGTATTAGGAATCTGCAATGGTTTCCAGATCCTTACCGAAGCAGGCCTGCTGGAAGGTGCGTTGCTGCATAATGAGAACCGGAAATTTATTTGCCGGAATATTTACATGAAACCGCAAACTTCAAACTCATTGATCACCGCGCAGATCGATCCGCAGCGGGCATTGAAAATACCTATCGCCCATGGCGAAGGCAATTATTTTGCTGATCCGGAAGTGTTGCAATCATTGAAAGACAACGACCAGATCTTGTTCAGGTATTGTGATGAATCAGGAAATATCACCCCTGAAAGCAACCCTAACGGATCTTTAGAAAACATAGCGGGCATTTGCAACAAGGAAAGAAATGTATTTGGTTTTATGCCGCACCCTGAACGCGCTGCCGATGCTTTGGTAGCCAACGAGGACGGCCTTGCTATTTTTGAATCTATTTTATCAATGGTAAAGGTTTGATTTTTGGTCCAAAGTCTTTAGCCGGGAGTCTTAAGTCATTAGCATAGCTTTTAATAATTAATAAGATGGTAAATAAACTTGTACCTAAAACGGTCTTCCTTTTACCGGACTTCAGACTCAAGACTTCAGACTCCGGACTCAGCAAATGAACCTCGTCATCGACATTGGCAATACGTTTACAAAAATTGCTGTTTTTAAGCAGGATGAACTGGTTTTTAACGCACAATACCAGCAGCTTGATGAAGCGATTATCGGCGACTTGTTAATCGATCATCAAATTAGCCGGGCCATTATATCCACCGTTAAAAATAAAAGAGATGAAGACTGGCAACAGTTTTTGGCACAAAGCACCTCTCTGTTTTACTTTAATGCGGCGATGAACAGGCTGATCAAAAACCATTACCTGAGCCCGGAAACATTGGGGGCCGACCGCCTTGCAGCAGTTACTGGGGCTCACTATTTGTACCCGGGGAATGATAACCTGGTGATTAGCGGCGGTACCTGCATCACTTATGATTGGGTGGATGCCGGCGGAAATTATTTTGGCGGCAGCATATCGCCAGGTTTAAATATGCGTTATAAGGCATTAAATAATTATACCGCAGGGTTACCATTAGTTGATGCCGATGAAAGCTTTAGCGCTTTTTTTGGAAACAACACCACGTCATCCATGCTATCGGGGGTGCAAAACGGGATAAAATATGAGTTAACCGGTTTTATTGAAAGCTACCGGGCTAACGAAAATGACTTGAATATTGTACTGAGCGGGGGCGACAGTATTTTTTTTGATACGCTGTTAAAAAATAGCATCTTTGCCCCCTGTATAAAAATTGAGCCTTACTTGGTTCTAAAAGGATTAAATGCAGCCATACACAACAATAATGATTAAATATACCAGGGTTTTTATAACAGTTTTACTTGCTTTTATTGCTTTTGGAGCACAGGCACAATCAACCGCTACTACCAGTACCCCCTATTCACAATTTGGATTGGGCGACATCGACCCGGGTTACCTGCCGCAAAACATTGCTATGGGCGGTATTGCCACCGCTATAAACAGGATCAACCTGTATAATAATATTAACCCGCTTAACCCTGCATCATACGGTATGATAAATTTTACCACCATTGATGCCGGTATTTATTCAAACTTCCAAACGTTTAATCAAACAGGGCAGCCAACTTCAAAAAATTCAAACTTCCGGTTCAGCCATATTGCATTTGCGATACCTGTATCCAAACGGTCGGCATTAAGTTTTGGTTTAATGCCCTACAGCCAGGTGGGTTACAACAATGTGCAAACCAAAACAGGGTTTGGTTCAGGCTCATCGGTAGATACCAACAAAACCAATTATATCAACAGCGGCGATGGTGGCCTTTCAAAAGCCTATTTGGGTTATGGTTTTGGTTTAGGCAAACACCTTTTAATAGGTGCCAACGCCTCCTTCATTTTCGGCAACACGCAGCAATCTACCGCTACTGAATTTCCCAATTTATATGGCGTGTTAGATAACGAAGTGCAGCAAACGCGAAGTGTTCGCGGTGTTAACTATGATTACGGTATCCAATACTCATTTGATTTTGGCGAATATAAAACCAAACACCTGGTGCTGGGCTATTCCGGCTCGGCGAATACCAGCCTGAGCGCAACGGATACTTACATCGTTAGCCAGTACACTTATAACAGCAGTGGTGCAAAAAACGTGGCAGTCGATTCGGTAAAAAACGAGCAGGGCGCCAAAACCAGCATCAAGCTCCCGCAGATCAACCACTTCGGGATCTCGTTCCAAAATGACGGACACTTTTTAGTGGGCGCTGATTACTCCACCGGCAAATGGTCAGCCTTAACCATAGGTGGCGTTAACCAGGGTTTGGTTGACAGCAAAACCTATAACATTGGCGGGCAGTTTACCCCGGATATTAACTCCCTGCGGAACTATTTTGCACGGGCCGATTACCGTTTGGGCTTTATGTACAACCAATCGTATTTAAATGTGCAAAACGCAGCTACAGGGGTTTATACCAATGTAACCGGCTACGCGGTAACCTTCGGTTTGGGTTTGCCTTTGGCGCCAAACAGTGTAGGTAGCGCTTTTTACAAGATCAACCTGGCGGGCGAAGTTGGCCAGCGCGGTACTACCACCAATGCCATGGTTAAAGAGAATTATGTTACACTGCATTTAAGCTTTGTGCTGAACGATAAGTGGTTCCAGCAGTTTAAATTTGAATAAAATCCGTTTATGAAAAGTGGGGCAAAGAAGTTTTTATACCTGGGTTTGCCGGCACTGTTTAGCTGCATGCTGGCTTTAAGCTCATGCGAAAACTCTTTGAACGATATCGAAAAGATCGCCTCCAAGGAAGAGGACAAGCCGATCTCCAAATCCACCGGTGTTGATGTGATCTACAGCGACTCGGCCAAGGTGAAAGCGCACCTGATCACCCCATTGATGATTGAGCTTGACGAACAGAATAAGGGCTACCAGGAAATGCCCAAAGGCGTTAAAGTGATCTTTTATGATGACGCATTGGGCGAAAAGGGAACTATTACCTCTGAATATGCCATCCGCCTGGTAAAAGAAAATACCATTACTTTCCGTAAAAACGTGGTTGCCACCAATGCACAGGGCGAAACGTTTAAATCAGAAGAGCTGGTTTACGACCAGACCAATAAAAAACTCTATTCGCACAAACCTGTTCAAATTAATATGAATGGCGGCACCGTAATGTACGGCACCGGCTTTAAAAGCAACGAAAGCCTGTACCCCTGGACCATCGACAGCTCGACCGGTGTTTTCCCCGTGGATGAAAAAAAGGAGCAGGGGAAGTAGATTTCGGAAGTCGCCCGCCTGCCGCAGGCTGGAAATTTCGATTTCGGATTTAAATTTATCCTCCGGCCCGAAGTTTTGCCTATATTCATTTCATGTATTGTTAGTTTAAAGTTAAATGCCCATATTTAACTGATGCAAAGCCTTATCCGAGCAAATACATTTTTTTATTAGAATTTGGGATGGATAGCTAAAACGGGGTGGTGACCAAGTATGGTTAGGTGGGCACCATTTAAAGTTAATTTATTAGCATGTGTCCAAGCGGCACGCTTGGACAGGCGGGGAGGGATTACCCCTATTACCGGAACTTATAACTTATAGAGGTACACAACAAGTTTTGCACTACTTCGATCCTAAATCGGGACTGGACGTAATGACCGATTTGAGCGGCAATCTTGTTGGCGGTTGGAAATTAAGTATAGACCAAACTAAATATTTATTAACAACTGGAAACGTTAAGTAATATGGCAGAATACTTTGATATATCATTAATTATAAAAAAGACAAATACCTCTAAAGCAGTAGTAGGTCATTATTTAGCGCGATATGGTCTGTCGGAAGGTCAAAATGATTCAGAATACTTTAGTGGCAATAAAGTTATTTTGTCTACAATTGACGATGAGGAACTTGATTTTCACGAAATAGTCATTAGCCTTTCCGAATACATTTTTCATAAAGAAACTTTCGAAATAGAATTAAGTTATCTAACTCGGTTTATAAATAAATGTTTTGAAGATTGTAACGACATTGTATTCGCGTTGTGTAGTTACGAACTTAACGGTTATCTACTTGCGGGCATTAAAAAACTTAGTGGAATTACCGAAGAATTATTATGTAAATTTCCTATATGTTATCTCAGACAAGACAAAGACAAGCATCCTTACCTTAAATTAAATTTAATTGCTCAAGAAATTTGGTAATATATTAAAGCTGGGAAGTGTTACAAAACTATTGTTGTTTTATAAAAAACTGATAATCGGATATAATTTTAGAAGACAAAACAAAAAATTAGAAAAGCGGGTGGTATTACGGTATCCTGATGTTCGTAGCGTACACGAAACGCTGTCACGAAGACTTTGTCTTCGGATAAGCTATGCCTGTAGTAACTACAGTAATGAAAGATAGATAGAAAGACGAAGCCACGCTGTGCCCCGCTGACAGGCATGCCACTGTAACGCCCGAACGAAATGTTTGAAATTTCCCCGGCGCTTCGTGAAAGCGATTGTACGGAAAAGACCCCGCGCGCGTGGTTTACACGGAACGCAGTCAAGAAGAGCATGTGGAAACTTGATTAAAACCTGGGGATTTTGGAGGTAAACTGCTTTGGCTCTCGTGCTGCATACCCGCCAGAATGGGGAGACACTTTCCCGCCTGTTCAAGCGGGGCGCCTGGACAGGCGGGTGCCAAGCTGTAGAGTACATTAAACTCCTGAAAAAAATTGAAAAATATCATTTTTCTTACGATAATAATTATTACTCTTCAAGGATGTTTGGTGACGAATAAATCGTACAAACTACTAGCCGAAATTAACAAAACGGAGCGCTCGACAACAAAAGACAGCTTATATATCAGTTGCGATTTACCCAGAGGAGATGAAAGAGGTCTTGGGATTAGCATTTGGTTTGACGTAAAAAAGAGGCAAGAGGGCATCAATGACATCTCCGTAAAGATAGAACCCGATAACGGACAGATTTTAATTTTTGAACATATTAAAATGACGCCTATGAAATTTTGGAATTCTACACATGCAAACTCAGATTATATAAAGAAAGATTTCCATGATTTGCCCGTGAAAGATAGGTTTACGACGATAGACGGACAAACAGTGTACTATGACTTTGATTTTAAAGCAGAAAAAGACATACGCTCAAAAAGCTTGAATATTTTTGTAACATTCCAATTAAAAAGCGGGGAAACTATAGAAATAAAAGGCAACTATTTAAGAGTAAAGCGGACCTTTTTTTCCGTTCATTGATTTAACGGTAGTATACTCGCCCCGCTTGTCCAATCGTGCCGCCTGGACACCTAACATCATGAGTCTGCCGATCAAATAAAACACCCTGTTGTTATTTTAAAGTTAAATGCCCATATTTAACTGATGCAAAGCCTTATCCGAGCAAATACACTTTTTTATTGGAATTTTGGATGGTTAGCTAAAACTGGGTGGTGGGCAGGTATGGTTAGGTGTAGCAAAATAAAATAACACAGATGAGAAGGCTTACCATTTTATTTTTTGTAGTTATTTTTTTGTCAAGGTGTAATCGGGTTTCAAACCCGGACGATGGCATCAGACTAAAAGTTGATTTAAAAGTAGTCACGGTTCACCAATTACTACATAATAATTATGTTGAGTTTATAAAAGGCAGCGGGACATATGATAAAGTGATCGGTGACACCACAATAGTATATGGATTTGGCCCGAAAGATATTGAAAGGCATGCGATTTTCAAATACAATGAGGATACGACGATAGTAGGATATAAGAAGTTTTTCCAAAATCGGCAGTTTGAAATTGTTAGGACTTTTCCCGGGGATTACTCGATGTCCTTTTTTGTAAAGGATAAAAAATATAACAAATTTTATACTGTTAGCTTGTCCAATCAGAGAGCATTGGAGTTTTTGAGTAAATAGTTGGACCGGCGGGGGATTAAAATAACGTCTTATGAAAACAAAAACATTGCTTTGTATTTTACTATTCTTCTGCAAAATATCTTTCGGTCAAAAGCTTAATATACAAGATGTTATCAATTCGGTTTATGCTAAAAGAGATAGAGCGTTTCTGGATAATAGGGTGCTGTGTTTTCTAATTCCCGCAAATATTAATTTCATTGATACATCAACGTTAAAAGTCAATACCTTGTCATTGGTTTTTTTTAATGAACCATCCTTTAAAAAATATATCGAAAAAAGCGAATCAGCTTTTGCGTTACAGGTAATATATGACTCTTTGGAAGTGGGGGAATTGCAAATGAAATTAGAAATATCTAAGGTTGATGCTGAAAATTATTTCACTACACCTAGATTATTTACCTATATCGATAGAAAAATGGTGCTGTTGAAATATGATAGCGTTAAAAATGCATGGGTTTACAATAAATTACTAAAACAATGGGAGGACTTTTGAAACTTAATATACCGTCCCGCTGTTTGGTTATTGTGTCTACAGCAGATGAAAACTAAGGACATCAAAGAAACAAATAGGAGCGAATCAAATAAAGAAAAAAAGGAAGTAATGTGAATATATTGTTAAAACTTAGGCATTGGATTTTATTTGTTGTGATGATTATTCCGCCCATTATTGCAGATATCGAAAATTTGGTTGGTTTTTGGTATTCGGTGAGTGCAATATGGACCGCTTTAATATATACTTGCTGGTTGTTTTCAATTGGCAATGCTGTTTATAGTAGGGGATCAACTTCTCGATTTGCCATAGTTCTGTTTAAAGCGGGGATTATTTATTTAATAATTTGTCTGCTGTCAGTTTTTTATAACACAGCTCATGCTTCGGACTTTTTTCCTCCGTGGCAAATTGTTCTTTATTGCGTCGGGATATTTGTTGAATTCTACTTATTTTTCTTTGTTGCGAAAAATCTGGTCCATTACGAAAATGATCACGATTTAGAATCTAAAAGTATTTTTCTAACGTTTTGCGCAATTTGGTTTTTTCCAATAGGTATCTTTTTTATTCAGCCACGAGTAAATCGGATCGGGTATATAGAAACATAAATTTGAAAAATGCATATAGGAAATTAGTATTCATATTAATTGCGGGCCTTGTCTTTTTTTGTGACGGCAATTTATTTGCGCAGGATGACGTGGCAATGGAATTAAAGGCTGCCGGTTATTTTTATAATCATATTTTAAAAATTGAATCGTCCCTAAAAAATATATCGGTAAAAAAACGCATTTTATAGAAGGCCCATCGGAAATATATGATGTTGCCTACGCAACTGGGGATATAAATATGCTGAAGGACAGTGTTCCTAATAGAATATACCTGGATAGCATTAATATGGTTAACACGGAAGTTAAACGAAATACAAAAACCAGGGTACCTATTCATATAAAGTATCATAATGCCGGACATTCGAAGAGACCGACTTACCAAATGCGATTATATAAAGGTGTGTTATATAAGGGTAATACCTATGTGGAAATTCTTTTAAACGATAGACAATCCGGCAACGAAGAGATTATCTGTATAAAATTTAATGGAGACGAGATTGTCAATTATTATATCAAAAGTTTAGTTGTGGACTATTAAGCCAGCGCCTGGTATATATACCGCTTGACTGCCGAGATTGTTTATTTATTTAACCGGAACAGCCGGACAAGTTGAAAATACAGGAAAGAATGAAAATAATATTTGGTATACTTTTAATATTTGGCTACACAGGTATCGCACAATTAAAGATTGGCGGAAAATTGAATAATTCAATGAAGATAATTGATAACTCAAAATTGATTATGACCAACCCAGGTCGCTTTGAAAAGGGCTGTTCTGTTATATTCGAAAAGCATAAGTATGATTTAATCCTCGACGGCTCAAAAAGAATTAAAAAAATATTCACTAATGATCCCGGTTTTACAACTAGTGAGGGTATAACAATCGGGTTGACTTATAAAATTGTATTAGCTAAATTAACGGCTGATGATCAGCATATAATTTCCGGATGGGCCACCTGGTATGTGTCAAAATCGGGTTGGAAAGTCGCATTTGATTACAAGCATCCGGTTAATGATACCTCAAAAATTATTTTCTTATTCAAATCTTAGAATCTCCGGGGATAAAATAGTGTTTCCCACCCCAAACATCTACCACCATTACCGCCGCGGCCGTTTTCCCGAAAGGATCATCGCTGCCAGTGGTCCATCCAGGTGATAGATATCCTTCCTGAAATTCAATTGATGATCGCGGCCGGTAAAGGCGGTAAAATAAGCGATAAATACGGGCACCTTATTTTGTAAGGTGATGGAATTGTCGTCTCCGCTCTGCATGGCCGCTTCAATTTTTTCGGCATCCCAGCCGGCTTCGTCTTTCAGCAGGAAAGCTGCCACCTTTGCCGGCTCCTGCACGCGGATACAGCCATGGCTAAAGGCCCGGGCAGTTTCGCCAAACAGGGATTTGGTAGGCGTATCATGCAGGTAGATGTTGTAACTGTTAGGAAACAGGAACTTCACCAGCCCCAATGAATTTTCAGGGCCGGGCTGCTGCCGGATAACGGGCAAGCCATCAGCATAGCCTATGATGCGCATTTGGTGGGCCTCCAGGTAATTTGAATGCCTTCTCATATCCCTGAGGATCTCTTTGCGCACAATGCTCGGCGGCACATCCCAGTATGGCCTGAACACCACATATTTTATCTCTCCGTAAAATACCGTGGTTTGGTGCATGGTTTTCCCAACCACCACATTACAACTCCACAGCAGGCTGTCGCCATGGTAAACATGGAGTTTAAACTCCGGGATATTTACCGCCAGGTAGTCGGTTTTTAATTTAAGCGGTAACCAGCGACAGCGTTCCATATTGACGATGATCTGTTCGATCCTTCTTTTTAAGGGTACATTTAGTTCGGTGAGGGTTTCCTTGGTCAGTAAGCCATCCGCGGCCAGGCCGTGGCGGTTTTGAAAGTGAGTGATGGCAGTTTGCAGCTCCTCATTATACGCAGGGTTGAGGGTATCCCCCTTAAAATCTTCCAGCAGGTACAAACGCCGCCTGATTAATGGGACCACTGCAGCGGTATCGCCCGGTATTATGGCAGGCCGTACAACTATGGGCGCCCAGGTTTCATGCTCGTCCAGGGCGCGGTATTTGCGCAGCCAGGCCCGCAGCAGTTCGTACTGCCCGTGAACAGGCTCCGCGGCGGCTACCTCATTCGCCGGTAATTTTAACAAACTGTCAAGGTATTGCTCATAATCAACTTTTTTGCGGGGCAGGTACCAGTGCATCGTCCGGCTTGCGGAATTATCAAGGCCCTGCCATGCCAGTCTCGAAAAAACAAAATACTGCGCTGTGAGCATCAATTCTGTTTGGATGTCTGGCTTCCCGTTGGTATTATCAATATTAACCAACGAATCCAGCTGCTTTTGATAAGGCGCTGTTTGACTGATCCCTTCGTTTTGGAGGTTCAGCATCCGGCTGGCTAAATTGCGGCCCTGTTCAATCAGCTTGCCGCCTTCAAACCAGGCGCAGGCATAATTCCGTCCCTGGTAAAAACGGCGGATCTCGTTCGCATAGGGGTTAAAATCAGGGTAGTTTTTCAGGAAGCTGTCGATCTCCGTACTGTCAAAAACTGTCTTGGATTGCGCGCTGAAATTACCCGGGATCGTTTCGTCCCAAACCCTGGCCGGTTTAGGGGGGGCCTTTTTAGGTTTTGGCTGCCCGCAGCCAACCAGTGTTTCGCAAACGATAAAAAGAATTAAAAAATAGTATTTTAAATACGGGTGATCCGACATGTTTGCTGCTTTATCAATCTGTTTACCAAGATACGCTACCATACCAGCCGTGTACATGACCAATATCATTAATAAAACTGCCACTTATCACGATTTTGCTGCCCGGGCAGGCCCAGTGGCGATTAAATTTATTGCTATTTAACACATATTCATGCGCAAAGGGTATAAGATAAGTCTATTGAGATCGCTCATTTTATACTTCCGGCTTAACCATCTTCATTACTATGCTTAGTTACCAACTGCCGGGTAATATCTATTTCTTTAAATGGGTGAATCCCCTTTTTGGTAGAAAAAGTGGGGCGCGCTTTTCGTTTCAAGTCCTCGCCCCCGGTGAATTTAAGGCTTTTTTTATTTATTGTGCCAGGCTGCGGGCTTTTCACGGCAGCCGCTTACCCCGGACGCCCGTAAACTTCAAACATTGTGTGCAGCAGGTTAGCAGCTAACTGCCAGCGGGCACGCGAAGCTTTTCGCCTTTACACTGCTCCGAACTATGGGGGATTTTGTAATCTGCAGAAACAAATGCTTTTGGCACCGCATCGCTATATTTTAATATTCATTAAAAGTGATATTCACCATAGTCCCTTTGGCCTTTTCATTTTCGTCATATTTATCAATAATTTCCACCTGCGAGTTGCGGCTGTTTAAGAGGCTATCCAGATTGAGCCGGGTTTTTGTTAAGTAAATACCTTTGGATTGATGGGACGGCTGGCCCACTTTAAATTTATTTTGTTTTGATCTTTCCCTGCCAATACCATCGTCATCTATGGTACAGCGAACTGATAAGCCGTCCGCGATAACAGTTAAAGTCACCGTTCCGCCGCTCTCTTTAGGCATTATGCCATGCCATATAGCGTTTTCAATAAAAGGCTGAATAATTAGGGCCGGCACTTTGATCGATTTCAGATCTATTGATTCATCGATATTAAATTGATAATTGATTTTATTGCCAAAACGCATAGCTTCAAGCTGAATATAGAGTTTACACGTTTCCAGCTCATCATACAAAGTAACTTCCCGTTCGTCGGAATTTTGCAGAATTGTACGAAGCAGTTTTGAAAAGGTAGTTAAATAGGTAACCGCATTATTATCTTCGCCCTGTTGTATCAATGACTTGATCGAATTCATAGAGTTGAAGATAAAATGCGGGTTCATTTGAGCGCGCAATGTTTTTGCTTCAAGCTCAAGTAAGTTATGCTCCATTTTTTCTTTTTTGCTCCTGAATTGCCTTATTAACTCGTTGGCGGACAATCCCAGGAAAAAAGAAAACTTTCTGTTTAACGCTGTATTATTTAAGTCCATTTTAGCAGCGAGCATTTCAACGCTTAGTTGCGAATCATCAATATGCTCGTCTATAATTTTAAACGTTCTTTTCAGAAATTCGTCCTGCATTTCGGCGTATCGGGGTAACGGGTTTTCATCCGTTAACTGTTCAACGTAATACTTCCTTAACATTTCCTGTCTGTGCATTATGTTTTTTATTTTTGCCCTCAATTCATCTACGCTGAGTGGTTTGATCAGGTAATCGTCTGCGCCTTTTTTCAGGCCGGTTATTTTACTTTCGTAGGTGGTTTTTGCAGATAATATAATGAAGGGTATATGTGAAGTTACAGGATCTGCTTTTATCTTATCGCAAAACTCAAAGCCATCCATAACCGGCATCATTACATCTGATAAAATCAGATCCGGAATTTGCGATAATGCCACTGCAAACCCTTCCGCACCATCTGATGCGGTAATAACTTTGTATAAAGGTTCAATGCTATTCTTTAAAAAATCCCTCAATTCTTCATTATCCTCAACAACCAGGATTACAGGTTCATTGTCTGCATGTTCTTTTGGCAAATACGTATGATTTGCGGTATTATTTAAAAGTTGTTTTGTTTTTGTAACCGTGGCAACTTCAGGATAACCTTCTTTTCCTTTTGCGGATAAAAGCGTGGTAGTGATTGTAAAAATGGAACCTTTCCCTTTTTTACTCGCTATTGTAAGCTTGCCATCCATCAATTTTACCAGTTCGCTTACCAGGGCCAGGCCGATGCCTGTGCCTTCATATTTACGGGAAAGCTTATTGTCGGCCTGGTAAAACCGGTCGGTTATAAATGGTAAATCATTTTCATCAATTCCTATCCCCGTATCTTTTACCGTAAACTGTATTGTGGCAGATTCTGCTGATGCCGCTATTTTGCTAACGCTAATAAAAACGTCGCCATTAGCGGGAGTGAACTTTAATGCATTGCCAACCAGGTTATTGATAATTTTTTTCCAATGTTCCTCATCAAATAAATATTCACCTTTGAACGTGTTTTCGAAATGAAGCCCGATTTGTTTTTTTAAAGCCTCATCTTCATATGTTTTAACAAAATCAGCGATAAAACTCCCAAAATCGCTCCTTGACCATGCAACGGGCATTTTACCTGCGTCGAGCTTTGAAATATCAAGCAATTGGTTTATTAAATTAAGCAGGTAGCCTGAGTTTTTAAAAATGTTCTCCAGTAGTTTGTTGTTATCCTTCAGCTCATCGGGATGCTCAAGGTAAAATTGTGCCGGCGACATGATCAGCGACAGGGGCGTCCTCAGTTCGTGTGTGATATTGGAAAAAAACTTTTCCTTCATTTTATCAATTGCCTTTAACTTTTCCAGCATCATCTGTTCAAGTCTCATTTTATCCATAAGCCTCAAGTGCCTGATACGGTTCCAGACCAGGAAGCCAAATATGGAAATAACCATAGCTGCAATAATGATAACTAGTCTTGTTTTTGCCGCCTCTTTAGCTTCGGCTGCCGCCTGTTCTTTTTCCCTGATTTGTTGGGTAAACAAAACGATTTGTGCCTGATATGAAAAAACGGAGGAATCAATCATTTTTTCATCCAGGTAGTATTGGCCTAATTGCTCTAATAAAATTACTTTTGCAGTATCATTTTTTGTTTTTAAGATTAAGTTTTTCAGGCTGTCAATTTTATTTTGTTTAGCCCCGGCTAAAAAAGTGCTGAAAAGCAAAATGACTGTCAATATTGTCTTGCAGCTGATGAGAACCATGTTTTTAATGCCGCAATGGTTCATGTTATAAATCTCCTATATCGCTTAAGTTATTTTGATCCAACATCCTCTTAATCTCGTCCGCCTACTGGCGGAGAGTCTTTAGCTGCGGCCACTACCACCACAGCTTCTTCCGGACTTTACTGACTTTACTGACTTCCGGACTAATTTATTTCAACCCCAATTTCTCTAGCAACACCTCTTTTCTTGCTTTCGAAACCATCAGTTTTTCATTGGTGTTCATCATTACGTAGCCGCCATCTGATCGTATATAGTGGGTAACGGCGTTTATATTAACAATAGTTGAATGGTGGATGCGGATAAAAATTTCGGGGGGCAGCATTTCTTCAATATCACCTAATATGCGCGAAATGAGCAGAGAACGTTTGTCAGCAAATACAACCCTGGTATAAGCGCCATCTGCACTGCAATACAAAATGGCGTTTACATGTGCAAATTCATAGCCATCACGGTTAGGCAATGCGATCTTTTGTTCGTGCGTTGGCTGTCTTAAATTCTGCAATAAGTTTTGGACATTAAGCGCTCCTGACGATGATAAGAGTTTTTCGGCGGCCTTTTGAACTGCCGCTTTCAGATCGGCGGTATCAATAGGTTTAAGCAAATAATCAACCGCACTAATGCGGAAGGCTTGTGCTGCAAACTTATCATATGCGGTGGTAAATATGATACAAAAATCAATATGGTCAAGCATT
>NZ_CAIWNH010000394.1 GCF_903913935.1 uncultured Mucilaginibacter sp. | reverse complement strand
TTTCTATTTTTTGATATACCTCAAATAACTGATTTGTCCTCACCTTAAAAATAGAATGAAGCAAGTTTGAGGAAACCGCATCCTTAACACCCGCTTTATAACTTTCAAGGTCCGGATTGGTGTTCTGGGTTTGGTTCCGTTCAACAGCATTTTTTAAAATGCTGTTTTGACTTAGTAAAGCGAAAACCTCGCCTGTCATGTAAGTTTTAAAATCAACCACCTGGTTATTTTTAACGAGGATATGTTTTGAATGTGTGCCCGGGAAAATAAACATTTCGTTTTTCACGATCTGCCCCCGGCTAATACAACCGATCAATTGGATTTCTTCGCCCCTCATTACATCATCATCAGTTCTAATCCCGGATATCACCCATACATTGTGGTCAAATGCTTTTGCTGCCGTGATAAATGCCGTTTGAATACCCGCTCCATCTACCGAAAAAGGCACAGAATTGTAAGGAATATCAATGAAACCAATAGAGGATGATGCCATTCCAGAAATAAGCAGCGGTACACCTGACAAGGATTGACTTATCATTTCTTCCAACATGTTGATATGGCGGCGTACCACATCCAAATAGAAGCCACTTCTTTTTGCTTCAGGAAGCCCGCTTTGCTGCCAGAACTCAAATATCCGGGCAATGCCATCGGCCGAACTTTCTTCGGCAACTACCCTCCCGTTATTTGTCCCGGCAAGCTTTATCCTGAATGATGTGGTGCCCCAATCGCAGCTTAAAAAGTATTTCATTTTGGCGATGACAGACAATTTTACTTGTACCGCTCTTTAAGCAGTTCCATCATAAACACATTCACATCCCACTGGCTTACCACCGGCTGTTTAGTGTAGGGCAGCAATGGCAAATAAGGTGGCGCACCAAATTCTGACGTTATCGTTAACAAAGGTGCATTTTCGGCTTGTTTTTTGGCGACAACCTTGTCCCAGCAGCTGAGATGAAAATTCAAAGCTTCCTTCCATTCCGGGGCCCGGGGATCTGTGATCTGCGGCCCCTCAGGATAACCAACACGCGAATGGATATGGTCAGTGCGCGATATAGCCAGGTCAACAGCCTCTTGCTGATCGTGCAAAAAAGATTCTGCAGTATTGCACCAGTGAGATATATCCAGCGTGATGCGCAAATCTTCAATTTCCGCAAGGTAAGTGCTGGCGATATGTGCAGCGAAGCTAAACTTACCGCGGTGAGTTTCGTGCAAAATATTCACGCCGGTATGGTTGCTTACCGTTGTTGCCAGGGCAATCAATTGTGTATTTTGTTCGAAAGTATAATAGTCTTTCCCTGTTTGAGAATTGATGAACAGGGGGTTGCTTGAAGCAAGATTGTGCAGCCTTTGTTCAAATTGCTGATAATGAACATCGAAACTTTTCTCAGTGGTTTCGTAATGCTGTCCAATAAATTGAAGTCCATGCTTTTCCAGTCCATTCAATATCTCCGCTTTTTCCTTTTCACCATAAGGGAGGCTGGCTTCAACGCCGTCATACCCTTCCTGTTTTACCTTTTGCAAAAACACATCCCACTCAACAGCCTCTTGTCCCCAGCGCGGGCAAAAAAATAAGATCTTCATATTTTTAATTTGATTTACCGGTTGAATAAAGCACCAAATATAGCATGTTTATTTACCATCAAATCAAATAAAGCCATGATTAAGCAATAGGTCAAAGCTGTCCGCTGGTCCATGCAAATATTTGGCCTGAAATTCAAAAAAATCATTGCAGAAAGTTAAAAACACGCAGAAAATACACACTTGTTTTTTTGCCCAAACTTATTGGCGACATGATTTACCGGGAACGTTACCGGTATTGGTTTAATTTTTACGAAAAAGTTTCTTAGTTTAACAGATACATACGTCATCCATCAAAATATTGCCCTGCGTTAAAATTTGGCGGAAAAAGTCAATTTAATCATAGTGAAAACATTAAGGATAAAACTTTCTAATTGGTTAAATTTAACAATCATTTATATTTTTTAATTAATTAAAAATTTCATATAAATTAATTTGCAAATATTAACTATTACCGTACCTTAGTTTCAGTGTGTATCACTAACCAATTTGTAAACTAAACTTTAAACTGTAACCCTATTCTGTTTAAATAAAAAAGCCTGTGATCGCTATTAGCGACTGCGAGGGATAAGTATTGCTTTTTGCATAGGTGCCCTTCTGCTTTTTTAACCTGATAGGAAAAACAAATTCTAAAGCGAAATGATATATGTGTGCCGGATGGAAACGTAAATAAATATTCCGGGAACGTTACCGGAATTAATAAAAATGCATTTAAACCAATAAACTAAATACCTATTTACTAAAAACCAAAAATTATGAAAAGACAATTCTACAGTTTGGGCCGGGCATCAATCTTCCTGGCATTATTGTTAACTTTTTCACAATGCAAAAAGTCGGCGGTGACGGAAAACGCACCGGCTTCGGCAAAAATCTCCAAAACCTTTGTAAACGATGCTGCTGCCGGGCCGGGTGGGGGCGTGTTAATGCAGGCCTTTTACTGGAACACACCCAACACTTCCTCGTGGTGGCAAAATGTAAATAGCAAAATAGCAGCATGGGATGCAGCAGGGATTTCGGCTATTTGGCTTCCACCTGCTACCAAAGGACAAAGCGGTGGTTCAAGTATGGGATACGACCCCTATGATTATTTCGATTTTGGCACCTATAACCAAATGGGATCAACCACAACACGCTTCGGTAACCTAACCGATCTGAATACACTGATAGCCAACGCGCACACCCATAACATCCAGGTATACGCAGATATGGTATTAAATCATTGCAGCGGGGGTTCGCTGGAAGCTAACCCTTATACCGGTACCAATACTTACACCAAATTTACGCCGCTGTCAGGGCAATTTAACAGGAGTTACAGCGACTTCCACCCCAACAATATCCATGCATCTGATGAGGGCGTCTTTGGCGGCTTCCCTGATCTTTGCCATGCACAGGCAAACGTTTCCAACTGGATCTATAATGCATCCTATAGCATGTCAAGATATTACAAAAACACAATGCATTATGACGGATGGCGCTTTGATTATGTAAAGGGTTTTGGCGCATGGGTGGTTCAAAACTATGTAAACAGCGTTGGCGGTTTTGCTGTTGGCGAAGACTGGGATGGTAACGCAGCGAACTTACAAAGCTGGGTTAATGCTACCGGCGGCACCTCTTCTGCTTTTGACTTTGCCTGCTTTTATGCTATGCACTCCGCTTTTGACAGCAACGACCTAACCCATTTAAACGATGACATGTTATGGAAAAGAAATGGTGCCAAATCAGTTACTTTCGTTTCCAATCATGATACAGACATTATCGGGAATAAATATTCAGCCTATGCCTATATCATGACACATGAAGGTTATCCTTGTGTATTTTACAGTGATTATGAGCAATGGCTTGATAAAGGCAGGATGAATAACCTGATCTGGATCCACAGAACTCTCGCTGGCGGCACAACAACCAACTTATATTCGGCGAGCGACCAGTATATCGACCGACGCAATGGTTACGGCGCGGCACCTGGTGTGATCGTATATTTTAACGGAACAGGTTACTGGCAGCAGCAATGGGTAACCAGCAACTGGGCCAACAAACAAATAAAAGAATACACCGGCGCCTCTGGCTGGATACAAACTGTTGCCGCTGATGGCAGGGTTTTGATCCAGGCACCGCCAAATTCTTATTCTATCTGGTCAGTTACAGGTTATTAATTATTATGCTCATCGGTTGAAGAAACACTCCATCTCTGTGTTTCTTCAACCATTTATAAAACAATTACCGCTCAATCCGCCTAAAATATGAAGTTATCTGTTATTGTAATTCTTACTATTTTCATTTTATATAGCTGCAATTCGTCACCCAAAAAAATAAAAAGTAATGCCAATGAACTAATTTATACTACTATTGATACCTCCGCCGGCGATTTGTCGGCCAGCCTTAGTCTTATCGGAAAAATAAAAACCACGGAATTAACCGCGCAGCTAAAACTTTCCAATTCGGGCTCCGCACCGATTGATTTTCAGGAGATGGAGATTGCAACGCCCGAGGGAATAAGATCAGGACGGCCTGCTGGTTTTGAGCCATTTTCCCTGACCGGTGGAAAAGACACTACGCTTAAAGTAATGTTCAAGCCTGTAAATGATCTTAAGCTATACCAGGTGACAGGTTTGACCGGCAATTTTAAAGGCAGCTACAGGGCATCCGTCAGCTATAAAATCGGGAATGACAATTTAGTATCCCTGACCTTAAACTCCGCTACAGACAAAACTGAATTCAATACATATAGTAAGGAGAATAAAAAGGTGCTTAACGGCTATTCATTTGATACAAAAACCGGATTCAATGACCGCGAAAAGAAATATCTTGAAACAGTGTTGCCGGCTGTAAAATCTCCGTTTGTTTATTTAAGTGAACAGGAAATAGCCGTTTCGGGCTTAAATTTCAAAGTAAAGACTTATGATGCACAGGACACGATATACGCTGAATTTTATATTGTTAACCATGCTGATTTCCCCGTTAAGGTTATCACCGATTCGTTAAATATTATACTGAATAATAAAGCTGGTAATGGTGAAAAAGCTATAACCAAAATTGAAAAGATCTCCGGTGCGCAAAACGATATCAATATGATGGAAAAAGGCGACAGAGTGTTGATTCACTATAAAAAATACATGAAAACACCAGCCTCAGGGACAGATACATTGACACTTCATCTGCGGGATGCCTTCATTCTTTCAGGCAGAAAGGATTTGTTTAATGAAAACTTAAAATTGTTACCCATTTTGATTTTGTAATTAAGCACTATGTGGCTTTTCAAAATCTTTTATATTTATCCGAAAATCGCCATTGCGGTTGGTGTTGATCAGTAAATAATTATTTGAAGGATTGTTATGTATAAAGCTTTGTATTTAAGCCCGATGGTGCCGTCGTACGATATAAAATCGACCCTTAATTTTTTTGTGGACGTTTTTAGTTTTAAAGCAGTTATGAACGCTGATAATTATGCCATAGTTTACAAAGACAATCACATGATCCACATTTTAAACGCCGGCACAGATATTGGCGAAACGGAGTTTTACCTGGAAGTGGATGAAATTGACAGCCTTTGGGATGCTATTAAGGACAAAGTGGGCGATATAAAAAACAAACCGCCGTTTGACCGTGAATATGGAATGAGAGAATTTCACATCATTGTGCCGCACACCAAAACACTGATGTTTGTGGGGCAGGAAATAAAAAAGTGAAATTAACCTTCTTTCATCACTGATAAAATATTACCGGCGGGATCTTTAAACCAGGCGATATCCGGGCCTCTGCCATTGCCTCTCACGATACCTTTGGCATCAGTTTTAATCGGTTCACCATATTGTTCAAAAGTGATTCCGGCTTTAATAAGTTCGTCTACAACCTTTTCAACGTCACTAACAGGGAAGTTGAGGATGGTAAACGTTGCCGGCTCATGGTTAGGTTTGGGATAAACGATTATTTTACCGCGTCCGCTGATATGCAGGGTCATGATGCCCATTTCATTCTCTGAAACTTCAATTCCAAGCTTGCCATGGTAAAACTGCCTGGCTTTTTGCACGTCGTTTACTGAAAAACCACTGAATGCTTTGGTGTCTTTAAACATAGTTAAGTTATTAGTTGATTAAGTTAGACTCATATAATTGAGTTAAATTTAATACCGCTAAACAACAAAAACAAGTTGCAATATTGCAAAAATTGCATTGGTAGAGTGACAATCTGTTTCGTAAAAAGTTCTTAAAACTTATTTGAATTCATAAATTATTGTTTTTATGCCGGCGTATTTAACTTAATATAAAACGGTTAGCTATAAATGTGATCTATTTAATAGCATCCTGTTGATATTATCCATACCTTTATCAACTCACATGGAAGAAAGACAATATTTAACTACCTGGAAAAGGTACCTGCCCGTTATCCGGCTGCACTTAAAAAAGAGCCTTGTTTCAGAACAACAGTTTAAATTGAACATCCAGGATTTTGAATCAGCGGGCGATCGCGGCAAGTCCGGTTATTCTTTCAGCATTACCATGGAGAATGGCAGGGTGATCACCAATATCAGTGGCTCGCCTGTAGCCCGTGACCTTTACGAAGCACTTAAATCTGACGAGGCTATCAAAGCAATGCTGCAGGATAAAAGCGTTAAGATCAGTGTCGGAAAATCTTTTATGCTCAGCATAAAAACAAGCCACATTTCAGCATATAAATAGGTTAACCCAAAGTGGCGGGTACCATCACCCGCCTGTTTACCTTCTTTTACCCATCATCCAGGAAAGCATACGCTTTGCCATAAATTCGCGCCTGTATTCCATTGGATTATTGTATCCATAATTTCTGCCAGGTAAGTCAAACATTTTTTCCTGTTGGTAGTTTAGTTTCCAAACAAACAATCTTTTTATGGATACTAACAGGCTTTCGGGTTCAATAGCAAAAGCGCTGAACCAGCAGATGACCAATGAGGCGTATAACGCGCAGATCTACCTTTCATACGGCGCGTGGGCGGATGAAAAAGGATACGGGGGTATTTCGAACTTCTTATTCAGGCATGCCAACGAAGAGCGCAACCACATGATGAAAATATTGGAATATATTTTAAAGCGTGGCGGCAAGGTAGTTGTAACAGAAATTCCCGGTCCCGGCCCTGATCCATCAAGTGTAAATGATTGCTTTGAAAAAATATTCAAGTCGGAAGTAGACAATACCACCTCTATATACAACCTGGTTAACCTGAGCATGGCCGAAAAGGACTGGGCCACCTGGAATTTTATGCAATGGTTTGTAAAAGAGCAAACAGAAGAAGAAACTTTGGCGATGGACCTGCTTGATAAAATAAAAATAGCAGGGGGCGCCGCAGCTAAGGACGATGCGCTTTATATTCTGGATAATAACCTGGCAACCACTCCGGATGATGCCACCTTAGCGCAGGATGTTACGGTTGAGAAACCTTAGAAACGGCCTAAAACTGCTGACAAGATCTTGTCACTGACAAAATCTTGTCAGTAGTTAAGTTATTAATTATCAGCCGTGTAGCGCTTTGTAGCAGGGTGTAGCATGTGTAGCGCTACGCTACAATTTCCGTTTATGAACTGTGCTTGATGGTGATTTGCGCTATTTCTCAGCTTAATTAAAGCATTGGCTAAACGCCACCAGCACTTTCAAAAATACTTCCCGGTCAACGCCATAGGCTGCGGGGTGATCCGGCCTTACTGGGCGCCCATTTTTATATTTTACAGTGAACAAAGCCACAAAATCGCGGATAGAAATTTCATAACGGAGCCAGGGGTCGCCGCGATGGATCTCTTCCAGTCGCATCTCAAAAAGCGCGGCGCTTAGCGGGTCGTTTTTCATGGCCTAAAAGTATGTAAAAAACTTTTATTGACTAATTAAAGTGACATAAGATGTTGCCGGGATCGTAAATTTCGCCACACCGTTCTTCACCTGAACCGATTCGTTTTCCTGCATATTCAGTTCCTTTGTCGTCGTATAAATTTTAAAATATTTCACCCCTGCAGGCAATCCTGATAAAATAACTTTTCTTTCTGTGCCATTGTTAACCAGGTGTATGGCATAAACCGATTTATGGTTATCGCCCATGGCGGCACACGAAATATTTGGCCTGTCGCAACTTATAGGCATGGCGTACAAACCTTTCGGGGTGATAGACAATTGCTTCAGGTTCCAGAAACGCTGACCAGGGTGCAAGGGTTCGTTGTTACCAAAGATACCACCCCCTATTAAAGGCGAATAATCGGAGGTTAACTGCCACTGCAGGATCGACTGTGGCTGGCAAATAGCCAGTAAACGGGTGTACAGATTTATTTCTTTAAGCGCATACGTTTGCTCCTGAAAAATATCCGGGTAATTCCAGGCAGCGGCATCAATGCTGCCTTCGCCAACTATTAGCGGTACATTAAGTTTGGTTGCCGCGTCTGCCCATTGCTGTAAAATACCCGTTTCCCACCCCCGCCAGGAGTGAAAAGAAATTGCACCGATGTATTGCCGTGCTTCCGGATCATTCATTGCAGGATAAATAAAGGAGTAGGTGGTTGCATCGGAGTTATCGCCCAACAACATTTTGGTTTTAAGCCCATATGCAGCAAAATAAGCGCCACAGCCTTTTATAAAATCATCATGATCCTGTGCGGTTAGGCGGATATTAATACCGAGGTCCGATTCATTAAATGAAAAGTATTTTATTTCGGTTCCGTATTTAGATTTGAGGTAAAGGATATAATCTGTAATAGATTTAT
>NZ_CAIWNH010000393.1 GCF_903913935.1 uncultured Mucilaginibacter sp. | reverse complement strand
TTTAAAAATATGCCCCAAAGAAAATATTTACGTTGTTACCAATGAAATTTATACGGACCTGGTAAAAAAACAATTGCCTGATATGGCCGACGACCAGATCCTAACAGAACCGGTAATGCGTAATACTGCGCCTTGCATCGCCTATGGATCCTTTAGGATTGAAAGCATGAACCCTGACGCGGCAATTGTCGTTGCCCCCTCAGATCATTTAATTTTAGACGAGGCCGCTTTTGTTAGCGCTATTGAAAAATCATTAAAGGTAGCTACTGAAAACAATTGCCTGATAACGTTGGGCATTAAACCTTCAAGGCCAGACACCGGGTACGGTTACATTCAATATACCGATAACAGCCTTGAAAATGATTTTTACAAGGTAAAGACCTTTACTGAAAAGCCAACGCTGGAAATAGCTAAAACATTTTTACAGAGCGGCGATTTCCTGTGGAATGCGGGCATATTTGTTTGGTCGGCCAGGGCTATTGTACATGCATTTAACCAGTATCTGCCCGATATGCACGAAATATTTGCGGATTCACGGCCCGTTTATAACACCCCTGAGGAAAGAAATCATATTCACAAAACCTACCAGCAATGTACCAACATATCCATCGACTATGGCATTATGGAAAAGGCCAACAATGTTTATGTGTTGCCTTCGGAATTTGGCTGGAGCGACCTGGGTACCTGGGCATCTATTTATGAACTGGCAGAAAAAGACTATGTCGGCAACGCTGTCATCCCTGCTGAAAAGGTAATCATGTACGATTCATCCAACTGTATGGTGAATGTACCTGGTGAAAAACTGGTTATTTTACAGGGCCTGCACGATTTTATTGTGGTTGAAGCCAACAATACCCTGCTGATTTGCCCCCGCGACCAGGAACAAAATGTAAAAAAAGTGGTTGCCGACGTAAAACAACAGTTTGGCACGAAGTATATCTAGGTTTTAGAGATCAGAGACCAGAGATTGGAGATTAGGCAGAAATAGTTCGATAATTTTTTCTAATCTCTAATCTCCACCCTCTAATCACTACCCTATTCACTCCGTAAACTTTTAACCGGGTTAGCCAATGCAGCTTTTAAAGCCTGAAAACTCATGGTTATAAAGGCTATGGTTATTGCTGTTACTCCGGCAATTGCAAATACCCACCGTCTCAATGACATAATGACCCAATGACTCTCTGCTCATTCGCTCCGCAAACTATCTACCGGATTTGCCATCGCTGCCCTTACAGCATGGTAGCTAACCATTAATACCGCCGTTACAATCGCTACAAAACCGGCCGCCGCAAACATCCACCAGGAAATGGAAATGCGATAAGCAAAATTTTGAAGCCAGTTACGCATGGCCCACCAGGCTATCGGTGATGCTATTGCGTTTGCGAGAAAAACGAGCTTTAAAAAATCTTTAGACAATAGATTATTGATAGAACTTACGCTAGCGCCCAATACTTTGCGGATGCCAATTTCTTTTGTACGCTGTTCAATAGTAAAGGCTGCTAGGCCAAAAAGACCCAGGGCTGCTAAAATGATAGTGACATAGGTAAATACCCCGAAGATAGATGCCAGGCGGTCGTCTGCTTTGTATTGGGCGTTAAAAGCATCATCCATAAAAGTATAATCAAAGGGTGTATCCTGGTCGTATTTTTTATAGATAGCCTGCATTTTACCCAACAGGGTTGGAAGATTAGTATGGGGGCTGATCCTGGCGAACAGGTTACATCCAAACTTAATGAAATAGCTATCAGTATCCTTTAAAACAACCAGCGACAAAGGCTTTACTGCATATGCCATTGAGGTAAATTTAAAGTCTTTTAACACGCCGCTAACTGTTATTTTTTGATCGCCTGATTTAAGAACACTGCCCACCGGGTTAGCCGGAAGGTGTAACTCCGCAATTGTTTCTTCGTTAATAATAGTTTTATTACGGCTGGCCAACGCCGCATTGGGCGCCGGCGGATACTTCCATTTTAAGCCAAGCGTTGCCATAAAGTTTTCATCAGCAACAATTGCGGCAGCGCCCACGGCCTCACCTTTGGTTTTTCCATCAAAAAAATTCATGTTGTAGCTTTTAAACATGGCATAATTTGAAGTAGCCACGTTGCTTACACCGGCTAATGATTGAATTTCCTGCTTTAACGTACTGTACTTTTTCCCAACACTATTGCCTATAGGGATCATTACCACATTATCTTTATTTATACCAGTATCGGCGTGCCTGAAATAATATAGCTGGCGGTCAATAACTATCCCGCAAACAATCAACCCGATGGATATGGCAAATTGCAGTGTTGTAAATACTTTGCGGACGGTAACACCACCTGCCTGTTTGCTCATTTTACCTTTTAGGGTAATTACCGGTTTAAATGCAGACAACACCATTGAAGGATAAAATCCTGCAATTAAAATAGTTATGACTAATAAGCTAAACAACAAAATGAGCACCAGAGGACTATATAAAAACGAGTTATCGATTTTTAGCTGAAGGATGCTTAAAAACCACGGCGTAATAAAATAGCATAAAAAATATCCAAGCACAAAAGATATACAGGTAAATACCGCCGACTCTACATAAAATTGTATGGCGATGGTTTTACGGCTTGCGCCGGATACTTTGCGCACACCAACTTCTTTTGCCCTTAATGTGGCCCTTGCTGTAGAAAGGCTCATGTAGTTAACCAGCGCCAGCAATAAGATGAGCACAGCCACCAGGGGAAATATTTTGAGGTATCTGATATTCGATTGATCACCGAAGTCGTTTTTTAAATGAGAGTCGACCAGCGCGTTGAAGGAGAATTTAATATTGTCAAAATCTTTATCCTTTTTAGCCACCAGGTCCATTCCCCGCGCCAGCCTTGCCGTATCCGAAGCATTTTTAAGTAACAGGTAAAGCCCAAAGGCACCGAAGCTGATATGCTTATCCCCGGTATACCTGGCCGCTTCTTTCATCGCCAGTAAACTGGCATTGCTGGCAACAAAATTAAAATCAATCGAGGAGTTTGACGGGGCGTTTTCTGCTACGCCGGTAACCTGATAAGTATAAGTGCTATCCGTTTTTATCATAATTGTTTTGCCAACCGGGTTTTCGCCGCCAAAATACTTTTTGGCCATATCCCTTGATAAAACAACGCTGAACGGTCGCTTAAGCACGTTGTTAGTTGAACCCAATAACAGCTTAAAAGAGAAGAAGTTAAAAAAACCAGGATCAGCAAATAAAAGTTTATCCTCAATGAACTTTTTGCCGGGCGAAGACGGATCGTTAACCACCACAGGATTTTGGTTGAAATATGCAAGCGTGCGTATATAAGCTTTTACCGTTGGCTGCGATTGCTGGATAAGCGGCCCGGCAGCGTAACTCATGTACTGCATATTCATGATGGTGCTCCCTTGTTTTATCTGGCCCTGGGGCATAAATATCAGGTCAGCATTTTTATGAAAACGATCATAGCTCATCTCGTGGGCTACATACATCATAATCATCATACAAACAGCCAGCCCTGTGGCCAGGCCCGTAATATTTATGAGGCTAAATAACTTTTGCTTGGTCAGGTTACGCCAGGCGATTTTTATGTAGTTGAATATCATGGCTAATTAATTAGTGATTTAGTGAATTGGTCATTTGTTTCGCGTCATTAGTCATTGTGTCATTAGTTACTTGCCAGCATTCAATGACCAATGACACAATGACTAATGACTTTTCATTCACTCCTCAGGCTTTTCACCGGGTTAGCAAGTGCTGCTTTTACTGATTGAAATACAATAGTTGTGCAGGCGATGATTAATGCACCCAGTCCGGCGGAAACAAGCACCCACCAGCCCATGTTAATGCGGTAAGGGTAGTCCTCAAGCCATTTGTTCATCGCATACCACGCAAGCGGCGAGGCGATAACAATGGCGATGAATACGAGCTTTAAAAAATTCGTCATTAAAACGACGCTAATATTAGCAATGCTAGCTCCTAATACTTTGCGAACGCCAATCTCTTTCACCCTTTGTTCAATAGATAAGGTTGCCAACCCGAATAAGCCCAGACACGAAATAAATATGGAAATCGCGGCTGAGATCGTGATGATCTGTTTCCATTTGTTTACACTATCATATTGATCGGCCAGTTCATCGGTTAAAAAGTTGTATTGAATCGGAGCATCTGCTATCAGTTTTTTGTATTCATGCTGCATAGCCTCAATTGCTTTAACTTTTTGATTTGGGTCGATTTTAACAAGCACGTCGCCATAAGTTGGTTTTGGGAGTTGTTGAATTACGAGCGGGCTAATTTTATAGTTTAACGCTGCGCTGTGAAAATCATGAACGAGCCCGATGACTGTAAGTTCCTGTTTTCCCTGTTTTATCTTCTTACCCAAAGGACTATCCTGCCAGCCGGCGGCCTTTACAAACGATTGATTTACTAAAACCTCTGTAGTATCGCCGGCCATATTGTAAAACCCGTGCCCCTGCACAACCGGAATATTTAATTCGTTCAAAAATTCATTGTCAACGCTCAAAGTTGACGTACTGGTTAGTTTTTTATCGCCAACTTCAAAAAGATCTGCATATACAGAGGTAAATGGCGCCATTTGCCCCGAAATACTTTTTATAAACGGATATTTAGACAAATCGCTTTTAAACACGGGAAAATCATGCGGCAACTGCAAGTCAACAATATCCTGTGGCTTATAACCAAGGTCGGAGTTTACCAGGTAATTAAATTGTTTCAGCATCACGATGGTGCCGATGGCCAAAAAAACAGCAATAACAAATTGCACAACTACCAGGCTTTTGCCGAAATAATTGTGCCCACTGATCTTTAATTTCCCGTAAAGTATTTGTACCGGATTAAAGCCCGATAGTACCATAGCCGGGTAGAATCCTGAAAGAAATGTATTAACGACGATTAGCAATGAAAAAATAACGGCCGATTGCCAGGTTAATAGATATGATGCCTCCAGGTTTTTATTAGCAAGTTCATTGAATTCAGGCAAACAGGCCACCAGTATCATTACCGATATCAATGAGGCAATCAACGTTAGCAGGAACGACTCGCCCATAAATTGAACGATGAGCTGCGCGCGCGAACTGCCGTTAACCTTGCGTATGCCGATCTCTTTGGCGCGACGTAACGAACGAGAAAGCGTTAAATTGATAAAATTAATACAGGCAATAAACAGAATAAAGGCAGCAATGCCACCTAAAATAAGCGAATAATCAACCTTGTTTGACGGCCTTAAGCCGTTCCCGATACCGTATTCGCCCAAATGCACTTTGTAATATGGTTCCAAATTAAATTGGACGCTTAATTTCTGCCCAAACTGCTTTTTGTATTCAGCCAATTTTTTACCAGCATGATAGTTAAAAATAGCATTCATCTTTCGTTCAACGTTTTTTGCGTCGGCACCTGGCCTTACGTAAACAAATGTGTTTAAAAACATGCTAAACCAGTCATCAGGCGTAGACGATTTTGGTAAGGACGGTTCAATAGACATCAGCAAACTAAAATGCAAAGTTGAATTTTGGGGGACATTTTTAGCAACCCCAGTGATGATAAACGGTGAGAACTTGCCACTAACGTTTATCTGTAAAACCTTGCCCACGGCATCGGTATTTCCGAAATATTTTTTTGCCAAATCTTCAGTGATAACCAATGCATTTGCCGAATTTAATACCGCTCCGGGTTTTCCACTGAGCAGCGGGAAGGAAAATATTTTGAAGATACTCTTATCAGCATATAAAATTGGCTCGCTAATTACATCACCGCCTTTTTTTACCAGGACACTTCCACCACCGTTAATACGGCAAAATTCATTTATTTCGGGTATTTCCTGTTTAAAGGTTATTCCTTCTACACCGCTGGTAAATCCGTTTTTATATGCGCTGCCATCGGGCGATCGCCCGTCCTGAACGACCCGGTAAACAGAGGCTCCGTTAGTATTAAAGCGGTCGAAACTGACTTCGTCTTTTATATAAAGCGTAATCAGCATAACACAGGCCAGGCCAATGCTCAGCCCAAAAATGTTTATCAACGTATAGGTTTTGTTCCTGTACATATTGATAAATGCGGATTTCAAATAGTTTTTTATC
>NZ_CAIWNH010000392.1 GCF_903913935.1 uncultured Mucilaginibacter sp. | reverse complement strand
TCATAGTGCCTTTTTTGATGGTTATTGAATTTTTAATTTTCTGATTAAAATCTTTTTTGCAATAAGAATGCCATAAGATTATGGATAGGACTATGCAAACAATTACAGGTTTAATAAACAAGCGGTATTAGCCCTGCAGGCAATTAACAATTTTATATAGTTTTACGCACCCGAAATTAGGCTGCGGTTAAATGACGCTGATATGATTATTGTAAAGATTTTTCAGGGCCCCGGAAACCAACTGTTTCAATACGCCTATGCCTTTGCCGCCGCTAAACGCTTAAATGTCGAGTTAAAGCTTGATCTTAGTTGGTATAGGGCATATTCAAAACACCGCCAGTATATTTTAGACCGCTTTCAGATTACGGCTCAAGAAGCTACTGAACAGGAGATTTATGATATCAAAAGCTGTAACGGCGCCAATTTTATTGAATACCGTTGGAATTTACTGAATCGTAAACATCTTCAACCCTATTACCGCAAACCCGTAGTTGTTGAAAATCTCGATAAGTTTGACCAGAACTACAAAAAGGTAATTGATAATACTTACATAGAGGGGTACTTTGCCTCGCGCGATTTTTTTGAAGATCAATTGCCTGCGGTTCTGCAGCAACTACAATTTAAATCGCTTCCTAACGCCGTTAATCAAAAAACAATTGAGGGAATTAAGTCAGAAAACGCTGTAGCCATTTCATTCAGGCTGGGTGATTTTTTAGGGCAACCCTGGCAAAACGTATGCACGCTCGAATATTACCGTCGTTCTATCAGCTACCTTTCAGAAAGATTTGAAAACCTTAATTTTTATGTTTTCAGCGATGACATTGACTGGGTAAAAGAACACTTCGCCATTCCACATCCTACCTTTTATATGGATTATAACCATCCTGATTATATGGAAGATTTCAGGCTGCTGACTAATTTCAAATTCCACATTATAGCAAACAGCACCTTTTCGTGGTGGGGAGCTATGCTTTCGCAGGTTAATGAAAAAGTTGTTTTGTGCCCACAATACTGGCTTAATCCTGATCCGGCCAGTTACGGAATGGACTTTGAAGGAAAGGCTGTTGACTTTAGCCACGTTTTACCAAATGAATGGATAAAAATTCCAAACCTTCTTGATGGAGATACACAAATAGTACATCCTACCAAAGGAAACCAGGCATTCAAATACTAACCCATGATTATTGATTAGTTCCTTTACAGGCTTAAGGGAACTTTAGAAGATCAGATTAAAAATCTTGTTACCGAAAATGTAAACCGCAATTACGGTAGCCACAATAGCAGCCACCAAAACGGCACCGGCTGCCAGGTCTTTAATTCTTCCTGCTTCTTTATTGAACTCAGGCGATATGTGGTCTACAATGGCTTCAATGGCAGAGTTTACCATCTCCATTGAAATTACAAATCCTATTGTCAGTGCAATAACGGCCCATTCAATGGCGCTAAGGCTTAGGTATATGCCGCAAACGGTAACCACCGCAATGGCTACAACATGTATCCGCATATTCTGCTCTTCGCGTATGGCAATCAACATGCCCTTAAAGGCATAGCCAAAACTTTTAATTAGCTTCATCATAGAATTGATTGTATGGCTTGTTCCAAAAGTGAGTCATCGTGCTCAAAATTCGCAAAACCGCTGAACTTATCAGATTCTTTTAATGCATTTTTCAAATTAAAGATCGATTGCGGCACTGAAAAAGCAATGCCCTTATCCATTAACCGCGCTGCAAGATACACTTGTTCTGTTTGGCCGGGGGTAGGT
>NZ_CAIWNH010000391.1 GCF_903913935.1 uncultured Mucilaginibacter sp. | reverse complement strand
TGAAATTGATCACCCCGTCGTAGGTACGGTAATTGCCGGCATCCTTATCCACCAAAACCTTAACATGCTGGTTTAATTTAACCTGTGCCAGTTGCGTACCAGTGATATACGCTCTCAGTGTTACAACCGAAAGATCGCCTATTTTATAAAGGGCCTTGCCAGCCGAAGTTATTTCACCTGCCATTGCGTATTTAGTAAGCACTGTACCGTTAATTGGGTTTTTGATATTTGCACGCTTCAACTGGTCGTTAATTTGTGCTACGGATTTACTCAGCGGTTTTGCTTCACTCAAAACGCTGCTGTTTTGGGTGCCAGTAGTGGTTTCCTGTACTTTTATCTGCTGTTCGTTTACCGCGATCTGTTTTTTTAACACATCAATCTGGTTGTTCCAGTCGTCCAGTTGTTTTGTGGTGGCGGCATCTGCTTTTATCAGGCGTTCGGTACGCGCCCTTTCTGATAGTGCGTTGGCCAGTTGTGTTTTTTGAACCGCGATCTGGTCTTTAAGCACTTGCACTTGTGGCCCTACGTCCATTGTTTTTTCATGCAAAGCACTTATGGAAGCCTCCACCTGCGCCTTTTGCAACTCAAGGGGAATAGAGTCTATTATGCCTACAATGCTGTCTTTTTTCAGCAGAGAACCTTCATCGATATTCAGCGACAGGATCTTCCCGGGCACTTCCGAAGATACGATCACTTCATCCACCTCAAATGTGCCTGATGCATCCGATAAATGATCATTTAAACTACATCCTGTGAATAGCAGGGGCATTATCATGATGTATAAAAATATCCGTGTTTTCATGCTAGTAATCGTTTGTTTCTTAATTTTTGATATTGCCTATGGTATTCTGGTAGCTGTATTCCGCCTGTAAAAGCTGCATTTGGTGCAGGATCAGGTTTTGCCTGGCCTGGTCTTCATTATTTACCTCGTTAATATAATCATGTGCGCTTATTACACCGTTTTCAAGCTGTGCGCTTGCCGCTTTTTTAACCGACTTGCGCAGCGCGATGATGGCATCATCGTTTTTTACCAGTTGCATATATTTTTCTATGTCGGCGTTTTGCTGTTTTTGAGTGACGCTGGTATTAAAAAGGAAGGATTCTTTCTGTATATCCAGGCTTTTCCGGTTAATATCAAGTAATTCTTTCTGGTTTTTTAAAGTGTAAAGGCTGCCTAAGTTCCAGCTAAGTTTTAATCCGCCAATATAATACCACTGAAAATTATTACTCAAAGGATTTAATCCGGGCCTGCCATAGCCTCCTTGTGCAAAAAAGCCGAAATGTGGTCGTAACTGTGCGTTTAATAATTTGTCCTGCAAGTCGAAGGTTTTTTTCTGGTATTCATAGGTCAATAATTCGGGCCTGCTGATAGTTTGGCTTAATGCAGGTTCTGCAGGTCTTTCAAGTACCGTGTTTTCATCAAGCGGACTGTTGATAAACAAACCCAGCATATCAAGGAAAGCTTTTTTGGTAGCCATCAGTTCTACTCTCGCCTGTTCTGTTTGTAATATTTGTGCCGATAGTTCATCAACGCTGCTGCGGTAGGCCGTGCCGTTTGCCACCAACGCTTTTGCTTTGTCGATACCATTTTGCACGTCGGCTTTTAACAGGTCGTTTTGTTTAAGTTGCTCATTTACCAGCAGTGCGCCAAAAAATAACTGGTTTACGCGGTCATACAAGGCATACAATTGAACTTCCAGGCTTTGTTGCTGTATGATCTCATTCGCTTCGGCATTTTGCTTTTGGTTGCTGATAACGCCGCCGTCATATATGGTCTGGTCTAACTCGCCGAATATTTTATACTGATCCTTGCTGTAATTGGGCAATGTAAAGCCCTTTATGGGGATAGAAAATGGAAATGTAGTTACATTGGATTGATAAGTTGCCTGCCCGTTTACCGAAAATGCCGGTAAATAGCCTTTCGCTGCGTTCGAAACCGAGTATGCTGCGGTTTTAGTGATCAGCTCTCTTTGCTTAATAAGGGGGTAGTTTTTCCGTGCAAGGTTATAACATTCATTTATCGTTAACGATTGCGAACTGGCAACAGGCGTAAATGGAATTGCCGCAAAAAGCAGGAGCATTACCCTGAACCATTGTTGGTTAAACTGAAATATTTCGGCCTTAAATATTTTGGTCATTTTGATGAAAAATTTAAAGGTTTATGATGCTGACGATCCATAACGGGATTAATTTTTTCCGCTCTTCAATTATTTTTCTGAATTCTTCTTCTTTTACTATCCCGGTTTTGAGCATCAAAGGCCGCCCGATAAAAGGAAAGACGATCAACCCAAGCATATTCATCATGATATTGACCGGATGAAAATTAAGTTTGCCTTCTGCCTGTAGCTGCCGGATCTGTTTTGCAAAGTGCGACTCTAAAAATAGTTTGCCGTTGCCGGTCATTTTCGGGAGCCTGTCTGACCCCGATCTCATTTCACTCACTACGAATAAGGGCAGTTCCGGATTTTCCAGCAATAACTCCAGGTAATTGTCCACTATCCCGCTAATCTTTTCGTTTAAAGTGGTTGATTCATCATAAATCACCGGCTTTATTTTGTCAAAAAGGATTTTCATGGTTTCAGCCATGATCAGGTCGAACAGCTTTTCCTTACTCCTGAAATAGTAATTCACTAATGCCTGGTTAATGTTTGCCTGGGCGGCAATATCCCTCACTTTGGTCGCGGCATACCCTTTGCCGGTGAATACAATCCGGGCAGCTTCTTTGATCTTTTCTTCTGTTGAAGTGTCGGGATTTGTTATGTTATCAGGTTTATCCATGCTGAGAAATTTCCATACAAACCTATGTTAAACAAAATAATTAAACAAATGTTTAAAACAAAAAATTAATTATTGTAGCTGCCATTATAAAAACCTTCCCCCGGTGAAGGAAATTCGTTCGGGC
>NZ_CAIWNH010000390.1 GCF_903913935.1 uncultured Mucilaginibacter sp. | reverse complement strand
TTAAAACGGAACTCCCGGCTGGATGACTCAAATACACCCGCCGATAAAATTAATCGGCTATCATTTTATGCCCCGTAGGCGGCTACCGCTTTGTAGAATGAATTACCCCCCCCCCCATTTTTGCCCCATAGGTGGCAACCCACCCGCCAGTTTCCGCCAAACAGCGCGGCTATCCAATTTGCTAAGGGTAGCCACTAACGTGGCAATATTTATCGTTATTGTTTTTCTACAAAGGGGTTACCCCGATGGGGTATTTGATATAGGATAATAATAAGCTTGTGTAAATACAGCGCTTGTGCAGGCGGCGAATGTTAAAACGGAACTCCCGGCTGGATGACTCAAATACACCCGCCGATAAAATTAATCGGCTATCATTTTATGCCCCGTAGGCGGCTACCGCTTTGTAGAATGAATTACACCCCCCACCATTTTTGCCCCGATGTCCGTAGTTTCCAAACTACGGACGATTATGCCTGGAGACTATGTCTCCACTACCGGATTTACCGATGCCGAACAGATGCGGGAATAACCCAGCTACCCCCGTCAGTTCATTGTCTTTCCCTCTTCCCGCGCAGCGCTATAGCGCCCTTTCAGGGCTGACAGGCTGCGCACATACCCGCCGGACTTCACCCGGCGTTGACGTATAATGCCCTTTCAGGGCTCATGTAAAACAAATTAAGTCCTGAAAGGGCGTAATATACCAACGATGGGTGCAGCCCATCGTAAAGCGACAGGATTAATCCAGTTTCCCCCGCCGATCCATTGTCTTTCACTTGAACTCACCATTTTTGAGCGTCCCGCTCAAACCAAAGAACTATTTCCGTTGATGCAAAAACACCTCTATAAAAGGCCTCAAATCATTTTTAAACCAATCCGGATTTTACCTTAAGCCCGTGATCGTTATCAAATCACGGCCAGGTGCCATTTCCCGGCATATATTTTGCTAAACTTGTGCAGGCCGTTGTAATGGCCCTGCTACCATGGAAAACTATGCTTTAATAACCGGCGCCAGTAAAGGCATCGGAAAATCTATCGCCCAATTGCTGGCGCAAAAAGGGTACAACTTATTGTTGGTTGCCCGATCCGAAACGGAATTGAAGCAGCTGGCGGCATCTGTTCAACAGGAGTATAAAGTGGAGGCGCAATACTTCGCCATCGATCTCTCTGTCAACGGTTCGGCCAAAGCGGTTGCTGATTGGGCCGCGGGCCTGGCGATACCTTTGTCCATATTGGTAAATAACGCGGGTTACGGCCTTTGGGGGCACTTTGATCAGTTGGGCCTGCCCGAGCAAATGAATATGCTCAACTTGAATATCAATGCAGTGGTGGAGCTAACCCACTATTTGTTGCCGGCTTTAAAAACGCAAAAGCAATCGTACATACTTAACGTTGCCAGTACGGCCGCTTACCAGGCTGTGCCCACGCTGGCCCTTTATTCGGCAAGCAAGGCATTTATTTTGTCGTATAGCCGTGCCATACGGTACGAGTTGAAAGATACGCCGGTTTCGGTAAGCTGCCTTTGCCCCGGGCCAACTGATACCGGCTTTATAGCGCGCGCCGGCATGGATGCCATCGCCCAAATCGCCGAAAAATTTAACATGCCCCCGCAAAAAGTGGCCGGAATAGGTTTAAAAGGTATGTTTAATAAAAAGGCCGAGATCATCACCGGTTTTTTAAACAAAGTGATGGCATTTGGCTCCAGGCATTTCAGCAAGGCCCTCGTGGAAAAGGTATCGGGAGGCTTGTACAAGGTTTAATTTCAGTTGCAGCCAATTGTGGTAAGTGCCGTCCGCTTTTTGTACTTTTACCTGCCGTATAAAATCAAACGATAAATGAACCCGCTCCCTTTTACCGATCCCAAACTTTTAGATGAAATAAAACGGTTTACCCGTACAAAAACCATCAAAGCTGGTGAAACCCTGATATCTCCCGGTGATAAGGTTGTTTTTGTGCCGATAGTTTTGAAAGGGGTTTTGCGCATCATCAGGCAGGGGGGAGGCGATAAGGAAATATTTCTGTATCACCTTTACCCCGGGCAAACCTGCGCCATGGCTATCAACTGCTGCCAGGCCGATAAGATCAGCGCGGTGAAGGCGATAGCCGAAGATGATACCGAAGTATTGCAGGTGCCCGTAAATTTGATTGACGATTGGTTTAAATACCCGGAATGGAAAATGTTTGTGAATAGCACCTACGGCCAGCGCTTTACGGAGCTGATTGAGGTGGTTGACCTGATCGCCTTCAGTAATATGGATAAACAGGTTTTGCATTACCTGCAGCAAAGGGGCAGGGCCGCAGGCACCAAAAAGATCAGCATTACCCACCAGCAAATAGCCGACGAACTGCATACCCACCGCGAAGCCATCAGCAGGCTGTTGCGTACCATGGAAGAAAAAGACCTGGTGCGGTTGGGAAGAAATACCATTGAGCTTTTGTAACAGTACACTTGGTTAATAAGTGACCAAAAAGTGCAACTAT
>NZ_CAIWNH010000389.1 GCF_903913935.1 uncultured Mucilaginibacter sp. | reverse complement strand
TAACCTTTTGAGACAATCGACTTTTGAGACAGCCTCATAGCGTCCGGTTAGCCAAATTAAGAGCTATAATATACAAAATCTATACCACTCTTACGAGCGGCTCGTCTGTCCTATCCTCCAGCCATCCAATGGGCAAAATACATTTTTCAGCGATGCCATTGTCGCGCAGCAAAGCTTCAAAGGCCGCAATGTCAGTGGTATCAACGGCGATGAGGAGGCCGCCGCTGGTTTGCGGGTCAGCCAGGATGTTTTTTTGGAGGTCGGTAATTGCGGCTATTTTATGGCCATAGCTTTTCCAGTTACGAATGGTACCGCCGGGGATACAACCCAGGGCAAGGTATTCATCCACAGCTTCAATTTTAGGGATCTTGTCAAATTCAATCACAGCCTGCAGGTTGCTGCCTTCGCACATTTCGGCCAGGTGGCCCAGCAAGCCGAAGCCGGTAACATCTGTCATGGCTTTTATTTCGGGCAGGCCGCCCATTACTTCACCAATTTTGTTGAGCATGCACATGCTTTGCAGCGCCGTGGCGGCATCTTCTGGTTTTAAAACACCGCGTTTTTGGGCAGTGCTTAAAATGCCTACACCCAGGGCTTTGGTAAGATAGAGGCGGCAGCCGGCCATAGCAGTGGAGTTTTGTTTAAGATTTTTAACCGGCACAATACCATTAACTGCCAGCCCGAAAACAGGCTCGGGGCAATCAATGCTGTGGCCGCCGGCCAGGGTAATACCGGCTTCGGCGCAAACAGCACGCGATCCTTCGAGCACTTTTTGAGCCGCTTCTGCCGGGATCTTATCTATGGGCCAGCCAAGTATCGCTATGGCCAGCACAGGCTTTCCACCCATGGCGTATACATCGCTAATGGCATTTGCTGAGGCGATGCGCCCAAAATCATAGGCATCATCCACAATCGGCATAAAAAAGTCGGTGGTGGAGATGAGCGCAGTACCATTACCCAGGTCGAAAACGGCGGCATCATCCCGGGTATCATTACCCACCAGCAAACGGGCGTCGGGCGCATGCTTTATCGGGCTATGCAATATGGTATCCAATATCGCCGGACTAATTTTACAGCCGCAACCCGCACCATGCGAGTATTGGGTGAGTTTTATATTTTCAGTGTCCATGTAATTTTTCTGAACTTGTTAATACTATTTGCTGTGCGATGATGAGCCCGGCATTGGCCATAGCGTCCGCGCTATCAGCATTAATTTCCATAATTTTTGTTTGGTCGCGCTTGGCAAGTCCGTTGCGGTAGCTTTTATCATAATAAACCAGCACGATGCGGATAAAATCAGCCATGCGGTCTTCATCAATTGCGTTTATTGCATTTTTAGTTTGTTCGGGACCAAGACGTTTCCAGATCTTTTGGGTACATTCTTTCAGGAAGTCTTTATCGAGCACTCCATATTCGCCTACTAAAAATTCAACTCTTTCTTCGGGCGGAACTTTAAGCACGATAAGGGGCGCAATGCGCATCTGGTGGAATAAGCCATTGGGGATAAAACGTTTACCAATAGTGATGCTTTCGTCTTCCACCCATACCGATCGCTCGCGATCAAGGAGGCGGAGTACTGCAGCCAGGTTGTTTTCAAACTGTTCCTGCGTAGGCTGCTCCAACCCATTCATCGACCCAAAAGCCGAGCCCTGGTGTTGCGCGAGGCCTTCCAGGTCGATCACCTGTTCGCCAAGTGCCTTTAGCTGGTGCAGGACCTTAGTTTTGCCCGAACCGGTTAAGCCGCCGAGTACGCGGATGTTAAACATTTCGGCAAAGGTATCTTGTGTTTTGCGTCGATAGTGTTTATAGCCGCCGGTAAGCAGGTAAACTTCAAAACCATACAGGTCAAGGCACCATGCCATCGCGCCGCTGCGCATTCCACCGCGCCAGCAATGAACGGCTATCTTTTTATCAGGGGAAATCTCCAGCGCCTGTTTAATGAAACCCGACCATTTAGAACCCGTCAAATCAAACCCCAGCAAAATAGCCTGTTCCCGGCCCACCTGTTTATAAGTGGTGCCTACCTGCACCCGCTCTTCGTTGCTGAACAGGGGGATATTATGCGCGCCGCAAATATGGCCCTGCGCAAATTCGGCAGGGGTGCGAACGTCCACCACCGGAATACTGCTATCCAGTTGCAAAAAGGTATTGATGCCGGTATTTTTGATCATGATGATGGGTAAGGCAAGTTGCAAAAATTAACCCACAAATCCAGCACTACGTCATTGTAATAACGGGGTGGTGGTTTTATGGGTTAAATAGTATGCCTGGAATTAAATGAAGCTCTTAGCCCTTATTTCACACGCTCCACGTATTCGCCGGTGCGGGTATCTACTTTAATTTTATCGCCCTGATTTACAAAAAGAGGGACTTTTATTTCTATACCATTTTCGGTAGTGGCTGTTTTTAAAGCACCGGATGAGGTATCGCCCTTAACAGCGGGTTCAGCATAGGTAATTTCCAATTCTACAAAATTGGGCGCCTGGGCCATAATTGCTTCTTCACTTTCAAATGAAACGATTACGCTCATACCTTCTTTCAGGAACCGGGCAGATGGGCCAAACAACGATTTGGCAATGTTATGCTGATCGTATGTAGTATTATCCATAATAACCATGTAATCGCCTTCGGCGTACAAGTATTGGAAATCATTGGTTTCTACGCGGCAAATCTCCACCTGCTCATCTGTAGCTAAACGGGCCTCAACTACTCTACCTGTTTTTATGTTACGAAACTTATCTAAATAAAATGCCCCGCCCTTGCCTGGTGTACGGTGCAGCACTTCGGTAACGCTTACCAGTTCGCCGTTAAAACGTAATATGTTCCCTACTTTAATTTCAGATGCTTTTGCCATGAGAATGCGCTTGTAAAATTTGTGCCCAAAGATAGATTAAGTTATGATAATTGCCGGGGTAAAAAAATTAGCATTTTTTTTAATGCTGAGCACGGAATGTTGAATGCGCAGTGGGTTTGATTGAAACGGCAGTTCGGGTAATTATTTTATTAGGGTACAATCACCTAAGGCTGTAGTTTTTTACTACCTTGCATCAAAAACCTAACATCATGAAACCAATTAAATGGGCATTTTTAGCCCTTACCTTATTCGCTGTCACCCTCAATTCCTGTAAAAAAAGCGCTACTAAGCCGGCAGTAACCAGCAGCATCGCGCTTAAATTTAACGGAACGGCGTACAGCACATCCACCATTACAGCAGCATACAAAAGCGGAGCCTTACAGATCATCGGCTCTTATGTTAGCGGCACAACGCTTTACCTGGCTATCCCCAGCAACGTTAAGGTGGGCAGTTTCGACCTGTCAACCGGGGCCGGGGCAGCAACTTTCAGCACGGGATCGTCTGCCTCGTTCTTTGGTGATTCGGGCAGTATTGTCATTACTTCATTTACCAGCACTACGGTGGCCGGCACGTTTGCATTCCATGGAACTGATCTTACCACCAGCAATACCTGCACCGTTACCGAAGGTACTTTCCAGGCTACCTACGCCACACAATAAAAACAGCAAAATTCGCGCGGCCTGTAACCAGGCATCGCATTGCGGGTTTTACAGGCAGGGCCCGGATTGATCAGGTTAATGATGCGGGGTGGTTTGTTTTTGGCCAGACCCACGAGTAAGTCCCCCGGGTAAAAGAACAATGCCTGAGCTTAGCAACACTTACACTAAGTGAATTTAGGTATCATCTCAACGTGCATTCCCCATTTTTTCCTATTTTTGCCATCTGTTATACTATATCATGAGTGAAGAAAGGTCATTAAATTTTTTAGAGGAGATTGTTGAAGAGGATTTACGTACCGGCAAGCATGCTGGCAGGGTACTTACCCGTTTTCCGCCTGAGCCTAATGGTTACCTGCATATCGGCCATGCAAAATCTATCTGCCTGAACTTTGGGCTGGCCCTTAAATATGGCGGCAAAACCAATCTCCGCTTTGATGACACCAACCCTGTTAAAGAAGACATTGAATATGTTGACAGTATTAAGGAAGATGTAAAATGGCTTGGTTTTGAATGGGCCAATGAATTATACGCTTCCGACTATTTTGATAAGCTTTATGATTTTGCAGTTATCCTGATAAAAAAAGGGCTGGCCTATGTAGACGATAGCAGCGCCGAGGAAATAGCTGCCCAAAAAGGTACGCCAACGGAAGCCGGAACAGCTAACCAGTTCCGCAGCCGCAGTGTGGCAGAAAACCTGGCTTTGTTTGCTGATATGAAGGCCGGCAAATACCCGGATGGCGCTAAAGTTTTGCGTGCAAAGGTCGACCTGGCATCGCCAAACATGCACCTGCGCGACCCTTTGATGTACCGAATTAAACATGCCCATCACCACCGCACCGGCGATACATGGTGTCTTTATCCCATGTACGACTTTGCGCACGGGCAGTCAGATGCCATCGAACAAATCACGCATTCCATCTGTACGCTGGAGTTTATCCCGCACCGCGACCTTTACAACTGGTTTATTGAACAACTGGAGATCTTCCCGTCAAAACAATATGAATTTGCAAGGCTGAACCTCAATTATACCGTAATGAGCAAGCGCAAGTTGCTGCAGCTGGTTACCGAGGGGCATGTTGAGGATTGGGACGATCCGCGTATGCCCACTATAAGCGGATTGCGCCGTCGCGGTTACACACCTGCTTCCATCCGTGATTTCTGCGACCGCATCGGCGTAGCCAAACGCGAGAATATGATCGACGTTAGCCTGCTTGAGTTCTGCATCCGCGAAGATCTGAACAAAACCGCCTGGCGCCGTATGGCTGTGCTTGACCCAATCAAAATGGTGATCACCAACTATCCGGAAGGTGAAACGGAAACGATGTCCGGCGAGAACAACCCAGAAGTAGAAGGCGGCGAAGGCGGCAGGGACATCCCATTTGGTCGTGAACTTTGGATTGAGCGCGAAGATTTTATGGAAGAGCCGCCTAAAAAATTCTTCCGCCTGGGTGTGGGTTTATCTGTGAGGTTAAAAAGCGCCTATATTGTTACCTGCAACAGTTTTGTAAAAGACATAGAAGGAAATGTTACGGAAATCCATTGCACCTACCTGCCTGAAAGCAAATCAGGCGCGGATACCAGCGAATTAAAGGTGAAAGGCACCATCCACTGGGTGAGCGTAGCACATGCTAAAACCGCCGAAGTGCGCCTTTACGACCGCCTTTTCCAGGTGGAAGACCCAAGCAACGAGGACAACGACTTTAAAGAATATTTAAACCCGCACAGCTTACAGATACTTTCTAATGCCTATATCGAAAACGACCTGGCAACGGCTATCCCCGGTAAAGGCTACCAGTTTATCCGTAAAGGGTACTTTACGCTGGACAAGCACTCAACTGCTGATAAGCTGGTGTTTAACCGCACGGTTACGCTGAAGGATAGTTGGAAGGCCCCCCAACCCCCTAAAGGGGGAGCTTAGCGCACAGCGTTTGAATTTTTACTCCCCCTTTAGGGGGCCGGGGGGCTGTATTTCTGATAAACATTATACAGTACATTCAAATCCAGCTGTGTGACCTCCGGTTTAATATCTGTTTGCACAAAGTGGCGTTTAAAGGCTACGATAGCGGCTTTCGGGTCAGAGGTATCGTAGCCGATCAGTTTTAGCGCAATGGTATAATCAAAGCCGTCAGGGGCCAGCTCAAGTACGTCATCACTCCAGTAGCCAAATCCATGCAAAGCAAGGGTTTTCCATGGGAAAAAAGGGCCCGGGTCAGGTTTGCGTTTGGGGGCAAAGTCCTGGTGACCAATAAAGTTAGCCTGCGGGATGTTATAACTTTTCTTCAGCTGGGCCAGTAACAGCAGCAGGCTGTTGATCTGGGGCGCGGTAAAAGGTCCGCTGCCGTTATTATCTATCTCGATGCCTATTGAGCAGCTGTTCATATCTGTTACGCTGCCCCATTTGCCCAGGCCCGCATGGTTGGCCCTCAAATAATCATTCACCATGTGTACCACCTTCCCATCCTTGCCGATAACATAATGGGCGCTAACCTGCGTACTGGTAATCGTAAAAGTATGCAGCGTTTGGGCCAGCGAATCCTGCGCGGTAAAGTGAATGATCACATAATTGGGCTTCCGGATACCAAAGTTAACTGTGCCTACCCAGGCTGAGGGCACCGGCATACCGCTGCTGTCGCGCAGTGTATCCGGATTTTGCATTTGTATAGTGGCTAAATATCCTTTTGTTTTCTCCTTGTATACCTTGTTGGTTACCGCATAAGGACCTTTAGGCGAACAAGAAGCCAGGAGAAGGAGCACTAGCAGCGTAAAGTAGCAATAGCCGTTTTTCATACGTAGCTAATTTAACGATAATTTTGGCTTAAGAGACCCTTAGGTTTCGGAATTGTTACAAAAAGGGATGCGGGGATAAATTCAAAATGTAACGCTTTTGCGCAGGCGTTAAGGGTTATTACTCCCCTTTATACTTCAAACCAACCTGTGCCCTTGCCTCATCCAGCATGCCGATCATCTGCCTGGACATTTCGTGGCTAATGATTGGGCTCTCGGTCGTATGCTGACGAACCAGTTCGCAAAAATGTGCAATTTCGTAATTAAGGCCACCGGTAGTAAATGGCTCATTCATTTCAACTATCCGGCCGTCGAGGTAATCAATCGTCGCCCGCGTAGGGTTCCACCAATTTTTATGAATGGTAACGTTGCCTAAAGTGCCGCAAATCAGGGCATCGCCTTTTCCGTGAAGATCGAAACCTGAATATAGCTGCGCATAGCCCCGCTCATGCTCGGTTTGAAAAATCGAAAACATATCAATGCCGGTTTCTCCGAACCTGCCCAGCGCCTGAACTTTTTTGGTATTACCAAGCCAGTCAATCGCTAAAAATGCTTCATAAATACCGATCTGCATGATGCTGCCCCCAACCAGGTCGTGGCTGAAATTAGGATGATCGCGGCTGATGTCTGCCACTGACGAACCCGCCCGGACATAACCAACCGGGCCAATCGGGTCAATGAGCAAATATTCTTTTAGTTTTTGATATAATGGAAAGAATGGAGGTTTCATCCCCTCCATAAACAGCAAGCCTTTTTCGCGGGCTACGGCAAGTATACTTTCTAAAATGGCGAGATTGGTGGCCGCAGGTTTTTCACACAGCACATGTTTACCGGCATTAAGCGCTAAAATACTGTATAATGCATGACTATCAGGCAACGTTGCGATATAGACAACATCTATATCGCATAAAAGTAATTCTTCAACTGATCTGCAAGCCCTGCCGCCGTACTGTTCGACAAAACTATCAACTGTCTCTGCCCTGCGCGACCAGCAGGCAACCAACTCCGTACCCGGCACCTCATGAAGGCCCTGCACAAAGCGATGCGCAATGCGCCCGCAGCCGATGATTCCCCACTTTAGTTTGTTCATAGTTGATGGTTCATAGTTCATAGCGGCTATAACTAATCTCTAATCTCCAACCTCTAATCTCTAAACTACTGGTACTGAATATAAATCGGATGCGGTTTGTACATCTTAATTATTTCCTCGGGCGTAAGCATGTGATGAGGCGGCAACCATGAGTCATTTTTGTAAAACAATTTGAAGCCGGTAAACTGTACCGGGTCGTGATATACATAATCGCGGTAGGTGCCGGTCTTTAAATCAGGGGGACCAAAGCCATCCATATCCATAACAAACTGAATTTCGGGGTGCAGCTTAATGTTCTGATAATTGGTGAGCATTTTACGCGTAAAACGGTGCACAATAAAAATTTTGGGAGGCAGGTTATATTTCCTCACCACATTGGCCAGGTATGCCGAAACATAATTAACATCGGCCGCATCATAAGTGCCTATTTTTTTGCCGGGGTGGATACCGTCCTTCATGGCAAATTCGGGGTCAATACCGCAATGTACGTTAGGCATTTCCCAATATTTTTCCAACTTAGGCAGTTCCGCGCGGATATTACTCAATGCTACCTGTATATCCAGGAAAAGTATAGCATGGGCTCTTTTAGCCAGTCGCAATGCACTATCTATTTTTTTACTTGGCATGCGGTTGATATACATGTTATCCTTACCTGGGAAACCGGCAGCCACTACCGCGATATAATGTAAAGCAGGCTGAACAGGTGTTTTGGGGTCGGCTTTCTCCCAATGTTTTACCTCTCCATGTAGTTTGGCCAACATTTCATTTGGTGGCAGCTCGCCAAGGATACCCATCTTTTTAGCGGAGAGGTTACCATAAAACGCTACCACACGTTTAAATGGCAGTATCGCTCCGGGGAGTGGGTAAGGCGCATTTTTAACCGGCCATTTGCCGGTGGTATCACCGTTCGCCATGCGCTTCATCAGCGTATCATATAATTTCTTGTCCAGCGGCGGGTAAACTATCTTTTCGGGAATAGTGTCTTGCGCGGCGGCGGCAACAGCCCCCTTTTTAGTAGTATCCTTTGCGGATGTTTTTGCAGTGTTTTTGCTTTGGCTGCAGCCCGATATAAAAAGGATAGATGATGCCAGAAATGCAGCTGAAAGAATGATGTTTTTCATTTAATATTGTTTTTTCCTTAAGGCGGGGTATTATTTACTTTTACTTTATTTGAGTTTGTATATGACCGGGGACGTGCAATATAACACCTTTAAGTTAACCGGTATGTTTAAAATTATCAACAGTTAAAGCTGCTTTTCAAAAACATATTTAAACCATATGTTTTTGAATGTGACATTTAAAAGGTTGACCTGTCCATTATCATTTCGGTGTCAAATATAACAATATCTGTGTACATGCCGGTTGGAAATATCCGCTATCCATCTTATGAAAATTATGGGCATGCGGGCAAGCCTTTTTACTGAAAGTTTCTCTTATCAGCAATTCTATTTTTGGTGTTTATAAAACTTCCCGAAAACCCCTAAAGGCAATTTGAGTCCTGACGTGGCCTGCAGGTAGAGCTCGCCGGTTTCAAGGTTTTGCACCTGCGGATACGCGCTTTTGATCAGGTTTTCAATAATTACAGAAGAGAAGCCCAGCGAATATATATTCAGGATCAGGAAGTGCTCATCCGGATCAAGCAATTGCATAACATCGCCCATCATTTCGTTGATGCTATCTTCCAGTTTCCATTTCTCGCCGTTCGGCCCGTGACCATAGGCCGGTGGATCAAGGATGATGCCGTTGTACTTTTTGCCCCGTTTCAACTCGCGTTTTACAAATTTAAGCGCATCTTCAACTACCCAGCGGATATTGGTGATACCTGAAAGCTCCTGGTTTTCATTGGCCCAGGTAACCACTTGTTTAATAGAATCCACGTGGGTAGTGTCCGCTCCGGCAGCCTGCGCAATTAGGGAGGCGCCTCCCGTGTACGCAAACAGGTTAAGTACTTTAGGCTCAGGAGTTTTAAATTTTTTAATGTTTTGCGTGATATAATCCCAGTTAACCGCCTGTTCAGGAAAAATGCCCAGGTGTTTGAAAGACGTTAAAGCCAGCCTGAATTTGATACTCGCTTCGGGATTTTTATATTCAATATGCCAGCGGTCGGGCGTAGTAGGGTTCTTTTTTATCCATTCGCCGGACGTTGCCGAGCGGCCCTTAAATTTAATATGGTGCAGCTTTTGCCATTCAGCATTGCTTAAAGCCTTGCTCCATACCGCCTGTGGTTCAGGCCTGATCAATATTACATTGCCAAAACGTTCCAGCTTTTCAAAATCGCCGCAATCAATCAGCTCATAATCTTTCCAATGGGTGGGTGTGAGAAGTTGGATCATTTTTTAGTCTTAAATCTTGAGTCCTAAGTCCGGATAAAGCACTTAAGATTTTTGCAAATATAGGAATATGAAATAAACTAACTTATGACTTACGACTCCGGACTAAAGACTTTCTACAGCTTCTCCCGCGCTGCCTGCATAAACTTGCTGGCAAATACAAACGAGTTCAGTTCTTTATTATCCGTATGCGCGATCTGGTGATTGGAACCCTCCCACCATTTTTCGCCGTTATGCAAAAATATAATGTTATCACCAATCCCCATCACTGAATTCATATCGTGGGTAACTACCACCGTGGTAGTTTTAAATTCCTCGGTTATTTCGTTGATCAGTTCATCTATCAGGATGGCTGTTTTTGGGTCGAGGCCTGAGTTGGGTTCATCCACAAACAGGTATTTGGGCTGCATGGATATAGCCCTGGCTATCCCTACCCTTTTTTTCATCCCGCCTGAAAGTTCTGAAGGAAAGAGTTTATTTTTCCCTTCCAGGTTTACCCGCTTCAAACAAAAGTTAGCCCTGTCAAGCTTTTCAGACTTTGACATTTCTGTAAACAGGTTGAGCGGGAAGATGATATTTTGCTCAACGGTCATGGAGTCAAACAATGCGGAGTTTTGAAACAGCATCCCGATCTGTTTACGGATAGGTACACGGCCTTCAAAATTCATCGCGGTAAAATTCTCCTTATCATAATACACTTCGCCCTTTGTTGGTTCATGCAATCCCACGATGCATTTTAACAACGTAGTTTTGCCCGACCCGGAACTGCCTATAATGAGGTTATTTTTGCCTGCTTTAAAATTGGCGCTTATGCCCTTCAGCACAGCGTTTTCCCCGAAGGTTTTATAGATATCAACAATTTCAATCATAACAGGAGGCTTGAAATTACGAGGTCAGCAAACAGGATCCAGATACAACTGAAAACAACGCCCTTTGTAGCCGATTGGCCAACTTCAAGCGATCCGCCTGATGTATAGAAACCAAAATATGAACAAACCGAGGTTATAATAAAGCCAAATGCAATTGATTTTACTGCACATACCGTAACAATTACAGGGTTGAAACCATTTTGTAAACCCATAACATAATCAGCCGTGGCAATGTTACGCGATGCTGCGCAAGCAATATATCCTCCCGATAAACCAAGGATCACCGAAGTAATGGTTAACAGCGGGATCATTGTTAAGCCCGCGATGATCTTCGGTGCTATCAGGTAGCCTGGCGCATTTACCCCCATTATCTCCAAAGCATCAATTTGTTCGGTTACTCGCATGGTGCCGATTTGAGAAGCAATACTGGAGCCTACACGACCTGCGAGGACGAGGGCCGAAATAGTTGGGCTAAATTCAAGAATGGTTGAATCGCGCGAAATACTACCGACCACCGATTTTGAAATATAGGGGCTTAATAGCTGAAAGGCTACCTGGATAGCGGCAACAGCGCCGATAAAAACTGAAATAATAGCAATGATCCCTAAAGAACCTATGCCTATGGATACCATTTCGCGCATGATCTCGTCCCAGTAAACACTGAACTTCTCGGGTTTGCGGAAACTTAAACGAAGTAAAAGTATGTATCTTCCTAAACTATGAAACATCTATCAATTAAAAATTGGCTAAAAATACTACAATTTGTCGTGGTAATTCAATCGGGCTTAAATTTAGTAGCCTCAATGCCCGCTAAACCCAATACTTTAACATTGTTCTGACTTAAGGGTTTTATTTAATACTACTTAAATAAACCAAAATATTAGCTTTACCCGTCCTATTCTGCCGATCTATATCGTAAATTAGCTTCTGTTTAAATATTGCAAAAAAAATAAACAACCTGGATGAGAAACCTGCACCATGCCCTGCGGCGCAATATTTTACAAAGCATTGATTTTTTTTATACCCCTTTTAATAAGATCATACCTTTGCAAACATTCAGGTATGCGGCTTGCGGTGGGGTAAATACCGCTTTTGATATTGGCCTTTTCACCCTAAGCTATCATTTTATATTTAACAAACGGAACCTGGCACTGGGCCCGTTAACGCTCAGCCCTCACATCGCCTCCTTATTTTTCGCTTTCTGCTTTAGCTTGCCTTCTGGCTTTTACCTTAACCGCTATATTGTTTTCCAGCATTCCGGCTTAAAACGGCATACACAAATGGTAAGGTATATCATCGTTGTGCTGATATGTGTAGTTTTTAACTTTTTATTTTTAAAGCTTTTTGTAGATTATTTCGGATGGTATGCTACCCCTTCAAAAATACTCACCACGCTGCTGATCATCGTCTTTAGCTATACCAGCCAGACTTATTTTTTCTTTAAATTAAAGCCGCATCATCAACAATAACTTGCCTTTGCTGTTTTTTAACAGGTTACCAATCTAAGCCCTTTCGCGTTTACCGCTACTTTCCCCCTGTTTACCGAAAATTTGGCCCGCTTTGCCAATCGGTTAATTACACCTGTGCCTTTATCAATTAGATTTGTTTCAGTAAAGTTTATTGATGTATAATTACTGCTATAAACTAACATTGTAAATACAGCTTTAAAACTTTACAACAATAAAAAATGAAAAACGCAATCATCACCGCAGCAACAAAAGGAATGGGAAAAGCAATAGCAATAGCTTTTGCCAAGGAAGGCATCAACCTGGCCATATGCTCAAGGAACAATGATGAGCTTGCCGCTTTCAAAGCTGAATTGGCGGCGATCAACCCTAAAATAAAAGTATTTACTTCAGTAACTGACTGTAGCGTAAAAGAACAGGTTAAAGCATTTGCGGTAGAAGCAGAAGTTCAGTTGGGCACCATTAGTATTATCGTAAACAATGTTGGGATGTATACTTACTCCAGCATACTGGATGATACGGAAGACGCCTTTACCAAACAGGTAAATACAAACCTGGCACCAGCTTACGAGCTTTACCGTTATTTCGGTAAAAAACTAATGGCGGCACGTAGCGGGCATATCTTTACCATCTGCTCGGTGGCATCTTTAACCCCAATTGCTGAGGCTGGCACCTATAGTGTAACAAAATACGCGCTGCTTGGTCTCAGCAAAGTAATGCGTTTGGAGCTGCAGCCATACGGTGTAAAAGTTACCGCAGTTATACCGGGCTCAACCCTCACTGCATCATGGGATGGCATGGAAGTGGAAAAAGACAAGATGGTATTGCCCGAAGACATCGCCTCGGCTATAGTTAATACTTATAAAATGAGCCCTGGCGCAAATGTAGATGAAATAATAATTAAACCGGCCTTTGGCCAAATATAAGATCAACTCTAAAAACACAATAAAATGAACAAAAAACTATATCGCGACGAATACCACAAGGTGATAGGTGGCGTTTGCGCAGGACTGGCAGAGTACTTCGAAATGGATCCTACCATTGTACGCCTGATTTTTGCATTCGCCTTTTTTGCAGGCGGCGTGGGCTTTATCCCTTACATTGTTCTATGGATAGTGCTTCCAAAAAAAGGATATCCCTATAACAAATTTGGCAGCCCGACGGTTGATTATACCGTTCCGCCACAGCAACCCGGATCAACTTTTACCCCGCCATATGAGCAAAGCAACCCTTTTGGTGGCAGCCAATATAAAGCCGACCCGGTGACTAATATGCCACCAAAACAAAGATCGCACGCGGGCATCATTGTAGGCGCTGTATTGATCATGATCGGTGCCGGCATTTTGATCGACAATTACGATCTGATACCCGATTTTGATTTCGAAAGATTATGGCCCGTTGTATTTGTTGTAATTGGCCTGGCGCTGATTGCAAGCGGGCAAACCCGGCAGGTTTGGGGTAACTCCGCAGAGGAACAGCCCGCCAAAAATGATCCGGGTAATACGAACGATATTCCGCCCGCAACTGAAAATACTGCAACTGCTGAATAAATAAAATTGATAGCCAATTAAAATTAAAGATCATGAAGAACGATAAACTGATCCCGGGTGTAATCCTGGTGCTTATAGGGGCAGCCATCCTGCTGGCCAATTACGGTTACCTGCACTTTCATTGGTGGAACATCTTCCGCCTGTGGCCAATATTCCTGGTTATTGGGGGTATAAACCTCCTGTTCGCACATAACAAATCGCCCTGGGCAACCATCCTGAAAATTTCGGTGGTAGTGTTTGGCTTCGGGCTGGTATTGTTCGGCAACTTTGGCGACCGCTATAGTTTTTGGCCAGGCAGTCATATCAACTGGAACAATAATAATAACGACGACAACGATGATAACAACTCGGACGATAATAACAAAGATGATAATGACAAAGGCGATGTTAAAACAGCGGTTAACGGTGTATTTAACGAACCTTATAACGCCAAGATTAAAGTAGCCCGCCTTAACGTAAGCGGTGGCGCAACAAGTTATTATTTATCAGGCACTACTGATCAGTTGTTCAGCGCTGCTACCCGCGATAACTCAAACCGCTATATACTTACCAGCTCAAAGGATGAAGATTCTGTTTACGTGGTTAATTTCCACATGAAAGACCGTAACGAAACGCACTTTGATTCGGATAAAAGCCGGGCTGACTTTAGCCTGAACACCAACCCAATTTGGGAAATC
>NZ_CAIWNH010000388.1 GCF_903913935.1 uncultured Mucilaginibacter sp. | reverse complement strand
TTTATGGGCTCGGATAGTTAAACTTATGGGGCACTATCGTAGAATATATTGAAATAGAAATTCTTAGTATAAAGACGCTATGCTTAAAAACACCAAATTTTTAAAAGTCTTCTTTTTTTTGACCATATTGATTCGTTGCATGGCAGCAAATGGACAGCAAATGGTGACTGCCGGTAACCCCGGTGAAAAGCTATTGTTTCCGGACCCTGAAAGCGAATTTCTTGATCCACCGCCATCGGCAAGCCCTGGCGTATTATGGATGTGGATGGGCTCAAATCTAAGTAAAGAAGGAATTACCAGAGACCTGGAGGCTTTAAAAAAGGAAGGTTTTAACAGGACAACGATGTTCAGCCTGGCAGATATTACCACTCCATGGGCAGGTCAGATCGGAAAAAGTCCTACACCGGAATTAATAGCATGGACGGAACCATGGTGGAAAATGGTACGGCACGCGGCCGAAGAATCTAAGCGGCTGGGGATGGACTTCGGGATGTTTAACGGTGCAGGATATGAAGCAAGCGGAGGTACCTGGATTACACCGGAGCGTTCCATGCAGGAGCTGTGCTGGTCGGTAGATTCGGTCACCGGAAATAAACACCTGCTAACCAGGTTATCGAAGCCTAAGGTAAATCTTCGGGGCAACACCCCTTATCCGGTATATAATCCGAACACAGGCCTTGTTGAGATTCCGGAAATTGCGGCAAGAGGGACTTATTACAAAGATATTGCAGTACTGGCACTTCCTGCCGATGGCATAGTGCCTTTAAATAAAGTAATAGACCTGACAGCTAAAATGAAGCCGGACGGCAGCCTTGATTGGGAGGTTCCCGAAGGCAACTGGATCATCTACAGATTCGGGCATACGACAAGCGGAACTTTGATGCAGCCAGCACAATGGAGGGCTACCGGACTCGAATGTGACAAAATGAACCTCGAAGCAGTAAGTTTTCACCTTGATCATATTATTGGTGAAATAAAGGAACATTTGGGGGATTTAATAGGGAAAGGCTTCAGCAGCGTTCATTTTGATAGTTATGAAGCTGGAATTCCGACCTGGACGGCTAAAATGAAGCAGGAATTTGTTGCAAGAAGAGGGTATGATATTACGCCTTACCTGCCAACTTTTGCCGGTCGAATCATCGGTAGTGAAAAAAAGGACTCTGTGCTGTTTACCGACGATTTTGATGTGACCGTAAAAGATCTATACCGTGATGTGTATTTTGCAACGCTAGCAAAAAAATTAAGGGCTGCCCATTTAAATTTCTTGTGCGAACCATACGGCGGCCCGTGGCGCCAGGATGAGGTGATGCCGTATGTCCAGACCGTGATGACTGAGTTCTGGACTCATGAAGGAAAGTATTCTCCTTTTGAACTTGTACCAACGGTGGCGGCACTCAGAAAATCAGGGCAGAATATCATTGAAGCAGAAGCTTTCACAGGCGACCCACGGGATAGTAAATGGAATGAAACGCCGGAATGGCTAAAGCCAATAGGGGATGCAGCTTTTTGTGACGGCGTAAATAGACTGGTGATACATCGGTTTGTACAACAATCTTTCAATGATAAATATAAGCCCGGTTTGACTATGGGTGACTGGGGGACTCATTTTGATCGAACGCAAACCTGGTGGGAGCCTGGAAAGGAAACCATTAATTACTGGAAACGCTGCCAGGCCTTGCTGCAGTGGGGAAATATTGCGTCAGCTAATCCGGAAGAGTTCAACGCCGCTAATTTAGCTGGCGATATCGTAGTAAAGCATATTCACAGGCAATTACAGCATACTGACGTGTTTTTTGTCGCGAATATCGCCCGTAATAAAGGAAGTGCCAATTGCTTTTTTAATATTCAGGGGATGCAGCCTGAAATCTGGGACCCGGTGACCGGCTCAATGAGAGATTTGCCGCAGTTCAAAACAGACAGTACCGGAATTACTATACCTATCGAGTTTGAAAAAGCGCAAAGTTTCTTCATTGTTTTTCGTCGCAAGCTGGCAAACCATAGTATTTCAATGACCGCTAATTTTCGCCGGGAAGAAGAGTTGTTAAAAATAACCGGCCCCTGGCAGGTCCAGTTCGACCAGCGTTGGGGTGGCCCCCAGGATCCTGTAACCTTTAACAATTTAAGCGACTGGACCACGCGGGAGGAGAAAGGTATAAAATACTTCAGCGGCACTGCGGTATATCGAAAGAAATTTGATGGGCCGTTGGCGCCGGACGCCAGATTACCGACCCTGTATTTAGATTTAGGCGTCGTAAAGCATATCGCAAGGGTTACATTGAACAATAAAGACCTAGGGGTAATTTGGACTGCACCCTGGCATGTAAAGATACCCGCTGGATTGCTTAGAACTAAAGACAATGAACTCCTTATCGAAGTGACGAACGTGTGGGCCAACAGGCTTATCGGTGATGAACAGGAGCCCGATGACTGTGAATGGATCCCGGGATTTCGCGGCGGGAAGTCAATGAAAGAGTTTCCGGAATGGTTCCTGAAAAACGAGCCGCGTCCATCTAAGGGGCGCTACTGTTTTACTACATGGAATTATTTTGATAAAAATTCGCCTTTGGTTTCTTCAGGTTTATTGGGGCCGGTACGTATAACGGGGGAATAAAGAAATACGGACAGGCGAAATTATAACCAGGGGCACATTTTTTATCACCGGTACGCTCGCCTAAAGGTTAATAGATCGTTTCTGTGTTTTAGTTTTTTTGACCTGACGCTTAAGCTATAAATATGCTTGCAAGTAATTTAGATACGGAATGCAACAAGGGTTGAAGATGGGTCAACTGCGCTGCGGACGAAGATAAATTCGCCAGATACTTATTAAGTAAACCAGGAATTAGAACAATATTTACTATTTGACTTTAATTATGAACTATTACCCCAGGAACGACTTACACATCTTCAAAAAAGAAAATAATTCTGCATTGTGGTTAAGGTTGATAAGTGTAAGCCTTTTTCTGGCGACCGTTGTATCTGCCATGGCTTTCGCCCATCCCCGGATTCCGAAAAATCTGGCCACTATAAAATCCCCCCTGCTGACGGTGAATATCGACCGGACTACAGGTCTTCCTTATAATTATCTGTTTAAGGGATCAAATATCTGGGGTGTCGATTCCTCACGTAAACTGAATGCCACGGTTTGTAGGCTAAAACCGCGTCAATACATCGAATTAAAACTTTCCCCGGTTAGGATAAAAATAGAAAATGACCAGGCCGACATACTTTTTGAGGCTTCGTTGAATGGACGGCGCGCAACGTCTTTTCACATTAAGTATGTACTGAAGGATGCCGCGCTGGTGATCACAATGGACCAAGTCCGGGAATTTGCTGGTTTTGAACTGATTGAAACAGCTATGCCGGATATAGCTACCGTTCATGAGGAAGATGGCGGCGGATGGCTCGCACATAGTATGGGAGGAGGAGAATTGGTCGACCTTAAAAACGCCAGGTCTGGGACAATTCCGTTTGACGGTAACTTTGGTGATATTGGTTACGTACTTCCAGTTGCGGTGATCGGCTTAGCAAAAGTTGCCTGCGTAATGGAGGTGTCCGCTTTTATGGATGGTACTAAAATTGAAATTTCAGGCGGCAATGGTCATCATCACGCAAGAATAGGAACGACGCAGGTTTACCGGGTTCATGGCGGCCGCTCATATGATATGAATGACGGGGGCGACCGGGTAAGTGGGAATAATGAAACACCCAATTTACTGGTAGGACAGCAGTCGCGCTGCAGGTTCGACTTTACAGGCGGCAGGAATAAAAACGGCGCGGCCGATTGGCTGGACGGAGCCCGGATTGTGGCCGACCGTATGCCTGCGTCGCCTACAACGTATTTTAATGACAGGTTTGTCTATCTTATTGCCGGAAAGTACAAACCAGACAAGGAACCGCGCACTACTTTTGAACAAAGTGAAAAGCTCATAAGCGATATTGCGGCGCTAACCGATTATGCTCCCCAATTGCCATTAATAAGCGGCTGGGTTTATGATGGTCAGGATACAGGTTTCCCTTCCGAGGATAAAGTCAACGAAAGTATAGGGGGGTATGAAGGTTTAAAAAAGCTCATCAGCGATGGACCGCGCTATAATGCGAACGTAAGCCTGAATGTTAATTATGATGATGCCTATAAAAGCAGCCCGCAGTTTGATACTGCTTTTATCGCAAGGCGTCCAGACGGCCGCGTCTGGCGTTCGCGTGATTGGGCAGGTGAATATTCCTTTATTGTTGGGATGGCAAAATACATGAAAAAATGGGGCACGCAGCGTATAAATTATACTATGGATCGCTATAAAATCCATGACGCACTGCTGATTGATGCCATGTCCTGGTTTGCTATCCGCAACGACTGGGACCCGCAGCATCCCGCAAGCGGCTACAAAAACCTGGTTGATGGTAAATACCAGATCATTGACGCGTTACGTGATAAGGGAATCGCGGTGATGTCAGAGCACCTGAGGTATCCTTTTATTGGCAAGTTGGCCATTTCTGCTGATGGTTTCGGCGGCGGCAGCTCTTTTTTTGGTGGAGAACCCATACCGCTGATAGCCACGATATACCGTAAATCGGCTATTTGGGGAACCGGCGGAGACTTTCCGCGCAACGACCCCAAAAGAAGTCTCTTCTGGAATTGCCGTTCTATACAATGGTACAATAACAGCACAGATCGTAATTATATTATTGATTATTATTTTTTAACGGTACTACCGTTCAGCAAAGTACATGACAAACCTGTAGAAGACTATACACACAATGGTTTTACTACAAAAATTAAACTTGCCCAAAACTCATATATAGAAAATGACTGGATGGGCGACAACTATTCGATTACAGCAAACGGGGTGAAAATTGCCGCCAATAATGCGACATTCTGCCCAATAGACAGCGATCGCGTGGCATTCTTTTCGAGGGAATCCAAGACGTTGTCTGCGCCTATTCCTTCAGGATGGACCCCTGCCGCAATTACGGCGAGGGCTTTATATACCGATCATCGTTCACAGGTAAAAGTAGATGTGGAGGATGGCAGGATGCAGGTCGAGGTAAACGGTGGTATACCGGTGATCATATACCGGAATTCGGAAATTGCAGACAGGAAACATGAATAGGTTTCAAACAACCAAATAACAGATGAAAAGAAGAACTTTAATAAAAACTGCAATTACAGCGATCCCGGCAATTGCTTTGGGTAGAACCATCAGCGCATGTAACTTTCTAAGCGGACCCAAGGGTGAATCTGTGGCCCCGGGGCCGTTTAAGCCGTCATGGGATTCATTGAAAAACTTCCAGGTG
>NZ_CAIWNH010000387.1 GCF_903913935.1 uncultured Mucilaginibacter sp. | reverse complement strand
TTGATTTTTACGTTAAGTAAGGATGGTAAAAAACATAGCAACTGCATTTTTCCTGGTTTTTTGTTTAACCGCAAGCACTTTTGCACAAAATAGTATACAAAGCAGGCCCTATCCGCAAAGGTTTTTCCGATATCCGCTTGACCTGCCACCGGTAACAGCGGGCTCTTTTGGCGAGTTAAGGCCGAACCACTTTCATTCGGGGCTTGATTTTAAAACCAATCAAACTACGGGCTTTCCTGTGCATGCCGCGGCTGATGGATATGTATCCCGGTTAAGGGTGGAGTTTGGCGGCTTTGGCAACGCCATCTACATTACCCACCCAAATGGCTACACTACTGTTTACGGCCATATTGAACGCTTTAGCCCCGAGATGGAAAAACAGGTGCGGGCAATGCAATACCAGCAGCAAAGTTTCGAGGTTGATTTTAAGCTGCAGCCTTTGCAGATCCAGGTTTGCCAGGGTGATGTAATTGCATTGTCAGGCAATGCCGGGGCATCCGAAGGGCCGCACCTGCATTTCGAGATCAGGGATACCAAAACGGAAGAAACCATCAATCCGCAATTATTTGGCTTGACCATAGCTGATAGGGTACCACCCACTTTTTATGGCATCGGGATATACCACCTGGATGGCAGCCCTTTCAGCGAGAAAACGCCGCGCCAGTTTTTACAAGTCACCGGTAGCGACGGCAATTACAGGTTAATAAAGCCCGTAGTTATCAATGCAAGCGGCAATACCGGCTTTGGTATCACTACCAACGATATGACCAGTGTATCCCCCAATCATAACGGTATTTATTCGGCAGAGTTAAAAGTTGATGGTAAAACGGTGTACACTTTTGCTGTCGAGCGTTTTGCCTTTGATCAAACCCATGCTATTAATGCTTATATTGATTACCCGGAGTTTTTAAAAACACACCGCTGGGTGCAAAAGTGCTTTATTTTGCCTGGCAGTAAAATATCCCTTTATCAGCAATCGGTAAACCGGGGCATTGTTAATTTTAATGATGACGCCATTCACCACGTGCAGTATGTGATTAAAGATGTTGCAGGCAATACCTCCACTTTAAACGTGGATGTAAAATCAAGCAGTGCACAGCTAACCGCCGCCAATAACCCGCCTGGGATCCGGTTTCAATATGATAAGCCCAATGTTTACAGCAACGATAAACTAAAGGTGATGATAGCACCGGGTAATTTGTATGATGACCTGGATTTTACGTATTCAACCCTGCCCAAAAAGGCAGGCGCTTATTCAATCATCCATGTTATTCATAACAAGTTTACACCACTGCATGATACCTATGATCTTTGGATAAAACCAGACAGTACCATCGGAAAATATACCGGTAAGGCAGTAATTGTAAACACCGACGGTGTTTGCGAAAATAGCACCTACGAGGATGGCTATGTAAAGGCAAAGGCCCGCACCTTTGGCGAATATTTTATAAAGGTTGATACCGAGCCCCCATTTATTATCCCTATGAATATAAAAAAGGGCCTGGCCAGGAAAATCAGCAGGGGGATATTTTTAAAAATTGGTGACCATTTATCGGGCATTAAAACCTATATTGGTAAAGTTGATGGTAAATGGGTGTTAATGGAATGGGATTATAAAACCCATATATTACGCTATATTTTTACGGCGGATGTTACGCCGGGAAAACATAGTTTTGATTTAATAGTTATTGATAATAAGGATAATACTTCGCATTTTACTGCAGATTTTTATAAATAACATATGACAACATTAAAAGAAGGCGACAAAGCCCCGGAATTTACTTCAAAGGACCAAAATGGCAATACAGTTTCACTAACTGATTATAAAGGGAAAAATGTGATCCTTTATTTTTACCCCAAGGATGATACCCCCGGTTGTACAGCCGAAGCCTGCAGTTTCAGGGATAATTACCAATCTATGCTGAGCAAAGGGTTTGAGGTGATCGGCGTGAGTACAGATGACGAAAAGTCGCATAAAAAATTCGTCAACAAATACAGCCTGCCATTTACACTGATTGCAGATGCTGATAAAAGTATTGTTGAAGCCTATGGCGTTTGGGTTGAAAAAAATATGTACGGCCGCAAATACATGGGCACAGCCCGTACAACTTTTATTATTGACGGGGACGGGAACATCAAAAAAGTAATTGATAAAGTTGATACCAAAAACTCTTCACAGCAGGTTACGGACCTTTTGCAGTAAAGCTTGTATTAAAAATTTATATTTGCATTTAATAAATACAAAAGAGATTAGAAAAATATGCCAATAGAGGTTGATGACGCGGAGATATTAAGCAAGTTCCAGGACGAAAAAACCCGGAATTTAGCATTTAACATGCTGCTTAAAAAATATCAGCAAAAAATATACTGGCATATACGCCGCATGGTTATTGACCATGATGATGCTGATGACCTGACACAGGATGTGTTTATTAAGGTATGGAAAAACCTCGCCGGGTTTAGAAACGATGCCCAGCTATACACCTGGATGTATCGTATTGCCACCAATGAGTGCATTACTTTTTTGAATAAGAAAAAGCAAAAGAATAATGTTTCTATCGATGATGTGGCTTATGAGCTGGCCGATACGCTGGCAGATTCTACCTATTTTAATGGCGACGCCGCGCAAAGGAAACTCCAGGAAGCTTTATTGACCTTGCCCGAAAAGCAAAGGCTGGTATTTAATATGAAATACTATGATGATTTAAAGTACGAAGAGATCTCGCAGATAGTAGGTACAAGTGTTGGCGCCCTGAAAGCTTCGTTCCATTTGGCGGTGAAAAAAATTGAGGCACATATATTATCGAAAGATTAATTTATAACATGTTAAACCTTTTGGCATTTGTTCTATCTATACCAGTTAAGAGATGAAAAGTGATATGGAAAACAAAGATTGGCTGAACGATTATATGTCACTTAAACAGATTAACCCCGTTAATCCGTTTACAGTGCCTGCCGGTTATTTTGATGACCTGGAGGCTCGTGTTTTGTCGCGTAAAAACTTAGAAGAACTTAAAAACAATGCCCCCGAAGGTGGTTTCACAGTACCCGGAAATTATTTTGAAGAATTAAGCAGTAATATCCAAAGCAGGATAGCAATTGATGCTACCCTGAATGAGGATATGGGTTTTAATGTGCCTGAGGGCTATTTTGATGATTTAGCAAATAACATACAAAGCCGGATTGCATTAGAAGAAGCGATAGGTAAAGACGAGGCGGGTTTAACAATACCTGCGGGTTATTTTGATGAGCTAACCAGCAACATACAAAGCCGGATTGCGATTGAGGAAGCTGTTAAAAGTGAGGATACGGGATTAACAGTTCCCGAAGGTTATTTTGAAGAGCTTACCCATAATATACAAAGCCGGATTGCCATTGAAGAAGCGATAGGTAAGGAGGAAATGGGCTTTGAAATTCCTGCGGGTTATTTTAATGAGCTAACCAGCAATATACAAAGCCGGATTGCTATTGAAGAAGCTGCTGGAGAAACATCTGTACAATTTGCCGTTCCTGAAGGTTACTTTGAAAAATTAAACCAAACCATTTTAAATAAAACGGTTAACCATGAAACTGTAAAACGCAGGGGAGTGGTTAGGACAATGTTCCGTTCAACTGCCTTTAAATATGCTACCGCGGCTTGTTTTGCCGTAGCGATAGGAGGCGGTATCCTTTTAACCGAAATTTCGAACCCTGCCAGTGATCACAAAAGCTCATTTTTGCACAAACAATTATCAGGTGTGCCAATAGATGACATTAAAAGCTATTTGCAGGTGAATGTTGACCCGGGCGATACCCAGCAAACTGTTACTACGGAAGGTTCACAAGTTAACGACGCTGACCTTAAAAAAGCCTTACAAAATTATGTGGATAGTGTTCAATAATATGCTGAAATGATAAAGTTGGTTAAACATGTCTTAGGTATATTATTTATACTGGCATTTAGCTTTGATAGCTTTAGCCAGCAGCCTATACCGGTACCGTTACGGCGGTACAGGCCGGTGTACGTGCAACCGAGGCAGCCAGGCGCCAGGATCGGGCCGGTTGCAACCCCAGGCAGGAGACTTGAAAGTGTTAAAGAATCGTATATTGGCCGACAACTTAATTTAACTCCCCAGCAATCAAGATTATTTTGGCCCCTGTACCGCCAGTACATACAGGATATGACTGCTGTGCGCATATTGCGCAGGCAGAACAACTCGCCTAACGCGCCCAATGGCTCGGTGCAATTGCAAAAGGACTTGGAATACGAAACAGAACTGGTGGATATCAGAAAGCATTATCTTGATGAATTCCTGCGTATCCTTCCTCCTGAAAAGATCAGCCGGCTTTATAAAGCCGAGAAAGAATTTAACGACGAAATGGTTCGCCAGTTAAGCGAGCGCAGTATCAGGGCCGGGAATTAAGTCTTGAGTCTGAAGTCTTAAGTTCAAAGTCAAATTTCGGTTGATAATTTTATCAGTATCTGATTTAAAACCTTTATGTTTTTTAATAAAACATTGATTATGAAGTTCTTAGTTTAGTGTTGAATTTCGTCCAATAATTTTATAAATATCTGACTTAAGACTTCGAACTTAAGACTTTTGACTTATTTTTGCACAATGCCCACCCTCCGACAGCTATTTTTAGCCAATAACGCCCAAACAACTGATTTTCCGCTTTTGCTTGAATTTGAGCGTGCCGAAGGTGTTTATATGTTTGATAAACAGGGGAAGCCGTTTATTGACCTGATTTCGGGGATCGGCGTAAGTAATTTGGGCCATAGCCATCCTTATGTGATCAATGCTGTAAAAGAGCAACTGGATAAATACATGCACCTGATGGTGTATGGCGAGTACGTGCAGACCCCGCAGGTATGTTATGCCGAAAAATTGATCTCCATATTACCCGAAAACCTGCAGTCTGTTTATTTTACAAATTCAGGTTCGGAGGCGGTTGAAGGGGCTTTAAAACTAGCCAAAAGGTTTACGGGCAGGCAGCAGATCATCGCCTTTCATCATTCTTACCATGGCAGCACCAATGGCGCTTTAAGTGTTATGGGTAATGAGGAATTTAAGCAAGCCTACAGGCCCCTGTTGCCCGGAGTGAATTTTATCCGGTTTAATCAGATGGCTGATCTGGACCAGATCAATAACCAAACTGCATGTGTAATTATTGAAACCGTACAGGGCGAAGCCGGCATACAAGTGCCTGATTTAGCCTACATGCAGGCTTTGCGTAAGCGTTGTGATGAAACAGGCGCACTTTTAATTTTAGATGAGATACAGGCCGCTTTTGGCCGTACCGGCAAACTATTTGCGTTTGAGCATTTTGGTATAGTGCCGGATATACTTTTACTTGCCAAAGCAATGGGTGGGGGGATGCCCCTGGGGGCTTTTATCGCGTCGCATCAAATCATGTCGGTCTTAAAAGACAACCCGATACTGGGCCATATTACCACGTTTGGCGGCCACCCGGTGTGCTGCTCAGCCGGACTTGCGGCACTGGAGGTGTTGATCAATGAAAATTTGATCACCACCGTTGCCGAAAAAGAAGCGCTGTTCAAAAAGCTTTTGGTTCACCCTCAAATAAAAGGCATTCGTGGAAAAGGGCTTATGCTGGCCGTTGAATTTGAAAGTTTCGATCTCAATAAAAAAATAATCGACCATTGTATTGTAAACGGCGTAATAACCGATTGGTTTTTACATTGCAGCAATGCGATGCGTATTGCTCCGCCGCTAATCATCAGCCCGGCGCAAATTGAACAAGCATGCGGGGTTATTTTAGACGCTGTTAACCAGTGCAGCTAATACCCTGTTTATAGGAATTTTTTGTAATGCCGCTCCCGCGTGCACAGTCATTTCTCTGCTTTTTTTCCTCATATTTTTACTTCTAATTAAATTGGTATGATTAATGTTTACTATATGTAGTACAGCAAAATGTCACTTTTTGACCTTGTTACTGCCTTTATTTGCCGATAACTGGATGTTTTTTAAGTCAGGCAATTAAACAATAAATTAAGAGTGCTTATAATACAACTATCTATATAACATGAAAATAGCATATATATCAACCTATCCTCCCCGCGAATGTGGGATAGCTACTTTTAACAACAATTTAATGCGGGCTATAAACGCAAACTTCCCCGGGAGAGAATCTTTAAATAAAGGTGGTTTTGTAGTGGCTTTAAACGATTCGGAGAATATGCAGGAATACGATTACCCTGCGGAAGTTAAATATGTGATCAGGCAAAATCACCAGAAAGATTATATCCGCGCGGCAAATTATATCAATACAAGTGATGCTGATACCTGTATCCTGGAGCATGAGTTCGGTATCTATGGCGGCGAAAGTGGCATTTACATTTTGCCCTTGCTTAATCGCCTGGAGAAACCGTTGATATCCATTTTACATACGGTATTAAAAGATCCTAGTTATGTGCAGCGGGTTATTATAAGGGAAATAGCGGAACAATCGTCAAAAATAATTGTCATGAGCAATCGTGCGGTTGAATTTTTAACCAGTATTTATGATATACCAGCCGAAAAAATTCAGATCATTGAACACGGCGTGCCGGATGTGGAGGCCAGCGCAGATAATCCCATAAAAAATTTAAGTCAGTTTAAAAACCACCGCGTATTGCTAACATTCGGCTTGATAAGCCGCAATAAGGGATTGGAAACGGTGATCAGGGCATTGCCAAAGATTGTGGCAAACCATCCTGATGTCATGTATGTAGTATTGGGCAACACCCATCCGGGCGTAATTAAAAATTCAGGCGAAGAATACCGCGACCATTTAAAAACACTTGCTGCTCAACTCGGCGTATCCAAACACCTCAGTTTTATCAATAAATTTGTATCAGAGGAGGAGTTGGTAAATTATTTAACCGCTGCCGAAGTATATGTAACGCCGTACCTTAACGAGGCGCAAATTACCAGCGGTACGTTGTCATATGCAGTAGGGGCAGGGGCAGCAGTAGTTTCAACACCTTATTGGCATGCTACCGAACTATTGGCCAACAATAGGGGGCGTTTGTTTGATTTTAAAAACGCGGAAGCATTGGCGGAGATTGTAAACGAATTGCTTGACCAGGAACTGGTATTGACCGAACTTAAAAAAAATGCTTACGCCTACGGCCTGCATTTACGCTGGCCGGTAACAGGCGCCGAATTTATCAGGGTAGCCCAGGAGGCTTGCGTTAATCATGATTTCAGGGATAAAATTTTAAAGAACAGTATTGTTGATCCGGAAATTATGCCAAAATTCAGTTTAACGCATGTGCTGCGATTAACAGATGATACTGGTATTGTTCAGCATGCCAAATATGGGATCCCGAATTTAAAGGAAGGGTATTGCCTTGATGATAATTCCCGGGCACTTATTATGGCCCTGATGGCTTACCAGCGCAGTAAAAGCAAGGAGGCATTTGAGCTTTTGCCTATCTATTTAAGTTTTATCCACTATATGCAAACGGATGATGGAAACTTCCGTAACTTTTTGAGTTTTAACCGCCAATACCTTGATGAGGTTGGTTCTGAAGATTCGTTTGGCCGTACCATATGGGCATTAGGTTATTTAATAGGCTGTGCGGCCAGTTACTCCTACCGGGAATTTGCAATGGAGCTTTTTCAACGGTCATTTCCGCACTTTAAGGCATTAACGCATTTAAGGGGGATGGCAAATACCATTATCGGCATTAGTTTATACCTGCAGGTGGTGCCGGGCGATGAGGGAATGGTAAATGAACTTATCAGGCTTACCCAGCCTTTATTGGATGCTTACGAACACCACAAATCAGAAGACTGGCAGTGGTTTGAAGAAAAAATGACCTACGACAACGGCATACTCCCATTGGCGTTGTTACACTCCTGTGAAATAACCGGGAATGAAAAAGCAAAAGACGTCGCTTTAAAGACGATGGCATTTTTAGATAAATTAACCCTGTCTAACGGGTATTTAAGCCCTGTTGGTAACGATGGCTGGTATTATCGCGGCGGCACTTTCCCAACGTTTGATCAGCAGGCTATTGAAACCATGGCGATGGTGATGATGCATTTCCAGGCGTATAAAATATTCCGCACACCCAAATATATTGAGAAAATGTTTTTAAGCTATAAATGGTTCCTGGGCGAAAATACGCTGAGGGCGCCATTATACGATCATGAAACAAAAGGGTGTTGCGATGGGTTATTACCTACCGGTATCAATCGTAATCAGGGCGCCGAAAGCACCCTGGCATACCTGGTATCGCATTTAACTGTATTAAAAGCATTTGAGCTGGAATATGAATACAATAAAGTCAGTCAGTTATTTGAAACCTGTTAAATGAAAGTAGCTGTATTAGCGCCCGTTGCATGGCGCACGCCGCCCAGGCATTACGGGCCTTGGGAGCAGGTAGCTTCAAATATTACCGAGGGGCTGGTAAAACTGGGCATTGATGTAACATTGTTTGCTACCGGCGATTCCGTTACTTCGGGTACGCTTTTTAGTGTTTGTGATGCAGGTTATGAGGAGGACCGGACCCAGGACGCTAAAGTTTTGGAATGTATGCATATCAGTAACCTGCTTGAACGTGCCGGGGATTTTGACATCATCCACAATAACTTTGATTTTTTGCCGCTTACCTATTCTGCACTTGTTAAAACGCCGTTTATTACTACTATACATGGCTTTTCATCACCCGGGATCATTCCTGTGTACAAAAAATATAATGACTTGGGGTATTACGTGTCCATTAGTAATGCTGACAGGAGTCCGGAGCTGGAGTATTTGGCCACAGTATATAATGGGTTAAACATTAAGAATTTTGAGTTTAATAATGAGCCAAAAGATTACCTGTTATATTTTGGCAGGATACATCCCGACAAAGGCACCGCCGAAGCCATCGCAATTGCTAAAAAGAGCAAACGAAAGCTACTTATTGCGGGCCTGGTACAGGATCATGCCTACTTTAACGAGAAAATTGAACCGGACCTAAGCCCAACAATTGTATATATGGGCAACGCCGGATCGAACCAACGAAAGGAACTTTTAAAAAACGCTTTTGCCTTGCTGCATCCCATCAATTTTGATGAGCCTTTTGGAATGAGCGTTGCTGAAGCGATGCTTTGCGGTACGCCGGTTGTCGCTTTTAACCGGGGTTCGATGCCTGAATTGATCCGGCATGAAAAAACAGGTTTCCTGGTGAATAATATAGATGAAGCGGTTGATGCAGTTGAAAATGTTAAATTTATTCAGCGTGAAAATTGCCAGGCCTGGGCATCCACCATGTTTTCTGCAGAAAAAATGGTGGATAGCTATTTGAAGCTTTATAAAAAAATATTAGCTAAGTAGTGCACCCCGATAATTAACTTTTGTCTGAAAGTAATTTAGCTACAAGTTCTGCCAGGTCTACTTCAGCAAAAGCACTGGATGAATCGGATACTCCGTATGGAATGATCAATTTCCCATTGTGTATAATGGAGCCGCATGAGTATAATACATTGGGCACATAACCTTCACGTTCGTCGCTGTTTGGTAACAGTAATGGCTCCTTTAAACGCGCTATTTCAATCCCCGGGTCATCAAGCTTTAACAGGCTTGCACCAAGGACATACCGCCGCATCGGGCCAACACCATGAGTAATTACGACCCAGCCATGCTCCGTTTCAATGGGTGAGCCGCAGTTGCCTATTTGTATAAATTCCCAGGTATATTTAGGTTCCTGCAATAGAATAGGCTTTTCCCATATATTAATATTGTCCGAATACATGATGTAGTTATTGCAGCCGTCAATCCGCGATATCATGGCGTATCTCCCATTTATTTTGCGGGGGAATAAAGCAAGGTTTTTATTTTGCGCGCCATCGCCATATAATGGCATCATTTTAAAGGTAATAAAATCGGTAGTTTGTAGTAATTTCGGCATTATCAGCGATCCATCGTACGCAGTATAAGTTGCGTAATAAATAATGCTGCCATAATCGTCAATGAAACTCACAAAACGGGCATCCTCAATCCCTTTACGCTCATATTCAGATATAGGAAAAATAACCCGGTCGGAGATGTCTGTATCTAATGAAAAAACGATTTCATAATAGGAGTCGGCCAGCCATAATATTTTATCGTACTCCATTTTTTTCATATCGTCCTTCTGCAATTTTTGCGAATCGATAATGATACTGCGCAGGTTGGAATATTCAAAATGTGAATCGAGTTTCGATTCCAGGTCCTTTAATATGGCTACGTTTGTTTGGGTAACAGCGGCTTTGTTGAAAAACAACTTCCGGTTATAGATGGCATTTCTAACAATCTCAGCTTCATCAATATAGTTTCCGGCAGGCAAAACAGTGATTTCATTATTCTGATCAATTAATGCCCGCCTGAAAGTAATGGAAGAAATATGCCCTTCGCCAACAGCCCTGAAACTGATGATCACCCTTTTGTGTCCTTCCTGTAATTCTGTCTGGTCCGGGTCTTCAACTATCGAGGGGTTAAAAAATGCGGCAGATTCTATGGAGTATTCATGTGTAAAATAGGAGCCGATAAGTAACTTTCGATAATCAGTTAAGTGCTCATATTCAATGGCAAGCTCTTTAAAAAGTGGTTTTAACTTATCGCAATTGCGGGTTAAAATGCGGGTTATATTTCTGTGCCGCTTTGAATATTCCTGTAATAATGGCGAAAGGATCCCAAATACAGTTTCATCATCCAGGCTCATTACTCTTTTGATCAGTTCTTTAGCGCGGTCATTCCCAATAAAAAAGAATCTTGCGATAACCCGTTTCGGATCGGGGTTTATTCGTATCGGTTTGCGCTCAACAGTAAGTCTCATAAATTATATGCTTAAATGTTTAACAGATTCGCCACTAAATTGATTGCGGTAATTTGATTTTAGTCGATTAGGTTAGCTTGAGCTGATTAAGTGAGTGGTTATATTTTAAGTTTTAACAACTTAATTAACTCATTATAAATTAGTTAACCAACTCACTAACTTACACCATCTTATTCCTTTTGATCAGGTATTCTTTTAAAACGTGTTGGTAGCCGTCTTCAATATAGGCGTCAATAATATCTATATGGTATTGGGCGCACTTCAGCTCCAGTTCGTGGTGGTATTTTTGCAGGGCTGACTGGTAGGATTCTCTTATTTTACCGGGGTGTACTTTTACCTGCTCGCCGCTTTCGATGTCGATGAAATGGTGCGGGCGGTTATCGAAGTTAAAATCATGCTCTTTTTGCTTATCGCACACATTAAAAATGATCACTTCGTGTTTGCTGTATTTTAAATGCTGTATAGCTGCAAACAAGGCCTGCATCTTTTCGGGATTCAGGCTATTTTCCAGCATATCGCTAAAAATAATCACCATCGAACGCTGGTGGATCTGCCCGGCAACCTGGTGCAGCACCTTTGTAATATTGGTAGCGGTATTTACGTTAGGCTGGTTGTAAGCTTTTTCAAGCTCGGCATAAAGGTAAAAAAGATGGGTATTGGTTGATTTTACCGGGCTGATCCGATCCAGCTTATCTGAAAATGTACACAAGCCAAAGGCGTCACGTTGTTTTTTAAACAGGTACATCAATGATGCAATGGCGTAAATTGAAAATTGCAGTTTATTGATCCCTTTGTCAGGGAAATTCATGGACGAAGAAGTATCCAGCAGCAAATAGCACCGGAGATTGGTTTCCTCTTCAAACTGTTTTACAAAAAGTTTATCGGTACGGGCGAGGAGTTTCCAGTCGATATTTTTTACCGATTCGCCGCTGTTGTATAAACGGTGTTCAGCAAACTCAACAGAAAAACCATGGAAGGGGCTTTGGTGCAGGCCGGTAATAAAGCCCTCAACCACCTGGCGTGCCAGTAGCTCAAGGTTGGCCAATTGCCGTATTTCCTGATCTTCCTTTAATTGCATTTATTTTATTTCTTGGATTACACCGATTATTATTGGGGATTGCACCGATTTTTATTTGATAGCATCGATTACGTCATGGTTTTCATTAAATAACGTGAGTTCGAGATAAAAAAACCTTTGCCCCATCGGGGCTACCGCTTTGTAGCACGACGTTCAAACGTTATTTTTGCCGCGTCAGCGGCTACCCAATTCGCGAAGGGTAGCCACTAACGTGGCAATTATCCTTGGTATTTGGTTTCTACAAAGCGGTAGCCCCGATGGGGCATATGACAATAATATTCAATTCTTCATTCGAACTAACGTTAAATAATGTTTCTGATCGCAATATAAACGAAAACACCGATGTTATTTATATTTTAACATCGGTGTTTTTGTTATTTAATTTATTTACCGGAAATCGGTGAAATCAATCTTTAATCGGCGTAATCCCGAAAAACTTATAATTGTGCGGTCAGTTTACCTGCAAGAACAGATTTTGGAACTGCGCCAATTTGTTTATCAACAATTTCGCCATTTTTAAAGAATAAAAGGGCTGGTATATTGCGGATACCAAATTTCATTGATATACCAGGATTGTTATCTACATTTACTTTTCCTACTACCGCCTTGCCTTCATATTCTTTTGCAATTTCTTCTACAACCGGTCCAACCATTCTACATGGTCCGCACCATTCTGCCCAAAAATCAACCAAAACGGGTTTATCAGATTTAAGGACGAGTTCGTCAAAGTTTGCATCAGTTATTTCTAAAGCCATGATTTTAATTTTTTAAATTTTTTGTGTTACAAATATATACTATTCAAATAGCTTGCCGCAATTGTTGACCTGACAATATGACAATTAAATTATCCCCAATCTGCCGTTATTAACACTGTGATACTCTGTTGACAAAATGAGCAGCATTTTTTGTGAAACGGTATGTAAATCCGAAATCGAACATCCGAAATCCAAAATTCTCGCTTACTTTTACAGCATGAGTATCCTTGTTGAATCATTAACAAAAGTTTACGGTACGCAGAGGGCTGTGGATGATATTAGTTTTTGCGCAAATCCCGGTGTGCTGGGCTTTTTAGGGCCCAACGGGGCGGGCAAATCCACTACCATGAAGATCATCACCACGTTTATCCCGCAAACTGCAGGTACGGTATCTGTTTGTGGGTATGACGTTAATTTGCAGCCGCAGGAGGTAAAACGCAATATTGGTTACCTGCCCGAAAGTAACCCGCTTTACCTGGATATGTATGTAAAAGAATCGATGGCATTTATTGCGTCCGTTCATCAAATGAAGTCGCCCGGGAAACGGATCGATGAAATTATTGAACAAACCGGGCTTGGTCCGGAGCAGCATAAAAAGATCGGCCAATTGTCCAAAGGTTACCGGCAGCGGGTAGGGCTGGCCCAGGCCATGATCCACGACCCGCAGGTATTGATCATGGATGAACCCACATCCGGCCTTGACCCCAACCAGTTAATCGGCATCCGCCAGCTGATCCTCGACCTGGGTAAAACAAAAACAGTGATCCTGTCAACCCACATTATGCAGGAGGTGGAAGCGGTTTGTGATCATGTGATCATCATCAATAAAGGCAAAATTGTGGCTGATGATACACTGACGGGCTTAAGGGATAAGAATGAAGGTAAAACGCTGGAGAATATTTTTATTGGGTTGACGAATGGGTTGGTTAGGTTATAGTGAGTTGTAAAGGTTGTAATGAGTTGTAATAGTTCTGAGAGGCGATAAGTTGATGTGGTCACGATAAGTGACCACATTTTGAAAAATATAAACATGCGGTCACAATTTGTGACCGCATCCTGAAAAAGCTACAATGATTTTTTACTTTACGCTATTAATTTAAGTGGTTGATAGCATGTTGTCACAATTTGTGATGGTAGAATAAGTTGCCTCTAAATTACCTTCAATTGTTACTCATAAATACAACAATATTTAATTATGTTTGACGTGTTTAAACCTTATTTAGGATGAATAAATTTTTACTTCTTGTAGTTTTTTTATCGGGGATAGCATTTAGCGCTTCGGCACAAACAAAACCAACACCGCAATTAAGTATTGGTGGAGAGTTTGGTTTTCCTGCGGGTAAAATGGCCAATGTTTATGGCTCTGTTATAGGTGCTTCGGTAAAGTATGAGGCACCCATTGCGTCATCACGTTTCAATTTAACCCTTACAGCTGGTATAAGTGATTACCTGGTAAAGTTAACCTATACAGGGTCTGCCAACCCGGCTTTTTACGTGCCGATTGAAATAGGCGGCCGGTATTATTTCAGCAAATTAGGATATGTTGAGGCAGACTTCGGGCTATCCAATAATATTAACAATAACAAAAATCCAATTTACCTGAATGGCGTAATTGTAAATGCACCTAAAACGGCATTTATTTTTTCGCCTGTTATCGGCTTTTCGGCACCTGTATACAAAAAGAAAACCAAAATTGATATTGGTTTCAGGTATGAGGGCCGGGTTGAAAGTGGCGGCCCTGTCGGGCAAATAGCAGCGAGAGCCGCTTACCGTTTTGGCCTCTAAATTATTTATCGTTCCATTCACAACAGTTTTATAGTTTTGCCAAACAATAAAAGACAGTCCTGACGTTTTGCTTAGGATTTTATCATTTTAAATTCACGAATTAGTATTTACTACCTGTGTTCAGTATCCTTAAAAAAGAAATCACTTCCTACCTCAGCTCCCTGGTAGCCTATGTTACCATTGGGGTGTTTTTATTGGTTTTAGGATTGTTTTTATGGGTTTTCCCGGCGTCCAGTATCCTGGATTATGGTTATGCTGGTTTGGATAGCCTTTTCAGTACGGCGCCTTACCTTTTTATGTTCCTGATCCCGGCCATTACCATGCGCTCGCTAGCCGAGGAACGCAGGGAAGGGACTTTTGAATTGCTTTTAACCCGTCCGCTAACCGACTGGCAGATTGTTTTAGGGAAGTATTTTGCCTGCCTTACCCTGGTGCTTTTTGCGTTGTTGCCCACGCTGGTATATTATTACTCAGTGTATACGCTGGGTTCGCCGCAGGGAAACATTGATACCGGCGAGGTGATCGGCTCTTATATCGGCCTGTTTTTACTGGGCGCGGGGTTTTGTGCCATTGGCATGTTTGCTTCGTCCATCAGCAAAAACCAGGTGATTGCTTTCACTATCGCTGTATTCCTTTGCTTCTTTTTTTATAGCGGGTTCGATTCTCTCAGCCAGCTTTTATCGCTGCAGGGCCTTAACCTTGAAAATTTAGGGATAACCACCCATTACGACTCGGTGAGCCGGGGTGTATTGGATACCCGCGATCTTTGTTATTTTATTGTTTTAGCGGGCCTTTTTATTTGTTTGACTTTAATGATGCTGCTTTTACAAAGACAAAAAAGCATGCGCAACCCCGTACTGATAAAGACTTTTGGTTTTCTGCTGTTGATAAGCGTTTTGTCTTCAGTAACTTTTATCCGCTTTGATTTTACCAAAGAAAAACGTTTTACGGTTTCAAAAATAAGCCGGGGGATAATGGATAGCCTTAAGGCGCCTGTAAGGGTGATTGTTTATTTGCAGGGCGATAATTTCCCCCCGAATATGAAGCGGCTGCAACGGGCGACCCGTGACCTGCTGAGCGACCTGCAGGCCTACAGTAACCGCAAGCTGGAGTTTTACTTTGTAGACCCTATAGCCGCCATCAAAAAAATGCCTGAAAACCTGCAGAAGGCTGAATATGATTCGTTACAGGTAAGGGGCATTGTGGGGCAGCCCTACAGCACCAAAACAGATAACGGCGTAACGCAGATGCTCATATTCCCGGAAGCCCTGATACAGTTTGAAGGTAAAGATATCGCTGTGAATTTATTACAGTCGCGCATTGGATTGCCGGAAGAGGAGGTTTATAATAACTCTATCCAAAACCTGGAATATGCTTTTTCATCAGCCATAAAAAAAATAACCAGCGGGGGCCGGCCCATTATCGCGTTTACCGAAGGCGACCACGAACTGAACGACCTGCAAATGGAGGACGCCATGAAATCATTATCAGATGGTTTCAATATTGGGCGCATTAACCTGAAAACGGTACCCTTCAGTATGCTGATGAAAGTCAGGTTATTGGTGATCCCGAAACCTGATACGGCTTTTACTGAACTTGAAAAATATAAGATCGACCAATACATTATGCGCGGCGGTAAAGTATTTTGGGCCATTGACCAGGTAAATGCCGAGCTGGACACGATGCGCGTGCATGGCGGCGACCAGATGTCGTTCGCCAAACAGCTTAACCTCGACGACCAGTTGTTTACCTATGGCATCCGGATCAATTACGACCTGATAGCCGACCTTAACTGCGCGCAAATACCTATTGTTACCGGCAATACAGGTGGGCAGCCGCAAATACAAATGATACCCTGGTTGTATTACCCGATATTTATGCCGCTATCCAAAAATCCGATCGTAAAAAACCTCGATGGGATAAAGGGCGAATTTGTAAGCTCCATGGATACCATTGCGGTAAAAAATGTAAGGAAGACCATCTTACTGGCTTCTTCTCCATATAATAAAAAATTAGGAGCGCCGCATATCATCTCGTTGCAGGCTATTGAGCAGGAGCCAAACCCAAAAGAGTTCCAGAACCCCGAGAAGACGGTTGCTGTATTACTTGAAGGTAAGTTTAAGTCAGATTTTTTAGATCGACCAGTACCTGAAGGACTGAAGGAGCCTATTGAGCGCCTCTACGAAAGCAAGCAAACCAAAATGGTGGTGGTAAGCGATGGCGACGTCCTGAAAAATGATATTGATAAAGACGGCACCCCGCAATCGCTTGGATACGACCATTATATGCGGCAGAATTTTGGCAATAAAAACCTTTTACTGAATATTGCGGATTTTATGACTGATGATTCGGGACTGATAGGCTTGCGTACAAAAGAAGTGCAGATCCGCCTGCTTAGCCGCGCCCGCATCCGCAGCGAAAAGATCTACTGGCAGGTATTAAATAATATTGTGCCATTGGCTTTATTGTTAACATTTGCTATTTTTCAACATTATATTCGCAAGCGAAAGTATGCTCATTAAATTTTATACTTTTGATTGATTAATTCTAACTATATGAGATTTATTGTTTCTACCTCAACATTACTCAAGCAACTGCAGTCTGTAAGCGGCGCATTGAGCAATAGCACGGTATTGCCTATACTGGAGAACTTTTTGTTCGAGATAAAAGATGGAAACTTAACCATTTCGGCTACTGACCTGCAAACCAGCATGACCACTTCATTAACAGTGGAAGCAAAGGAAAACGGCCGCATTGCCATCCCGTCGAAAATTTTGTTAGAGACGCTGAAATCATTGCCTGAGCAGCCCATCGCTTTCTCGGTTGATGACAAAACTTTTGCAATTGAAATAAATGCCGGCGACGGTAAATATAAACTGAGCGGCGAAAACGGCGAGGATTTCCCTAAGATACCGGTGGTTGAAAATGCATCATCGGTAAATTTACCCGCATCGGTTTTGGCTGAAGCGATCAATAAAACTATTTTCGCGGTAAGTAATGATGAATTGCGCCCGGCCATGACAGGCGTTTACTGCCAGTTATCAACCCAGTACCTTACTTTTGTAGCTACCGATGCCCACAAGCTGGTACGTTACCGCCGTAAGGATGCCAAGGCAGCCAGTACTACCTCTTTCATCCTGCCAAAAAAGGCTTTAACGCTATTAAAATCGTCGTTACCATCTGATGATGTGAATGTATCGGTGGAATACAACAGTACCAGCGCGTTTTTTAAATTTGGGAACATTAACCTGGTTTGCCGCCTGATTGACGAGCGTTACCCGGATTATGAAGCGGTGATCCCGTTAAATAACCCGAATAAGTTGAGTATCGATCGCCTGGCTTTCCTTGGATCATTAAGCCGTGTGGCCATTTATGCCAACAAAACCACCCACCAGGTAAGGCTGAAGATTAACGGCAGCGAACTGAACATCTCCTCAGAAGATATTGATTTTGCCAACGAGGCGCATGAGCGTTTAACCTGCCAGTACGAAGGCGAGGATATGGAAATAGGTTTTAACGCCCGGTTTTTAATTGAAATGCTGAAGAACCTGAGCTGCGAAGAAGTATCATTGGAGATGTCGACCCCTAACCGTGCCGGTTTATTGTTACCGCAGGGCGGCGATGAGAATGAAGATGTACTGATGCTGGTAATGCCGGTAATGCTGAACAGCTACGCGTGATAATTAGTGAGTTGTTGAATTAGTGAATTAGTGAATTAGTGATTGTTATTTGTTTAGCAATGCCGAACCAACCAATGACCTAATGACACAATGACCAATGACATAATAAAAAAAGGTCCGGTAAACGCCGGACTTTTTTAGATCGGAAGAGCGTCGTGTAGGGAAAGAGTGTCT
>NZ_CAIWNH010000386.1 GCF_903913935.1 uncultured Mucilaginibacter sp. | reverse complement strand
GGATCACAAATTATCGCCGGTCAAACTTACGCGGTGTACCATGGCGAGCTAAGTGACTCAAGCAGCACTACCCCCTATTACACCAAATTCACTATTGAAAGCATCAGCACTGAACCGGCCAACCCGCCACCGGTTAATGTTTGCGACCTGGTAATCAATACTATTATTGTTGATAAACCCGAATCATCGCCCGGCACCGCCGATGCGCAAATCAGAGTACAGGCAAAGTCAAGCTACGGGCCGATTACTTATAGCCTTGATAATGTTACCTTTCAGTCGTCGCCAATATTTGCAGGTTTAACCAGTGGGCTAAAAAATGTTTATGTAAGCGATGCCAATGGCTGCATCAATGTTTCCGCAATAACCATCCCTCTGCTCAGTAGTTTGCTCACCGGCGATCCATCGGTTAGCCTAACCGGGGGCAACGTTTCGCGCTGGAACGCGGCATTTAACCCGGTAGTGTTCACCTATCAGCGAAAAGATTTTGATGTAACCTCCGTTTCGTTGGATACGCTGAGCGGCAACGCTGCAGTGATGGCCAATTGCGACAAAACCGCCCTTATTGCAGCAGTTAAAGCCTATAACAATGCCAATGCAAACGCTGCTACTCAAAATATTGTACTTACCAATAACAGCCCCGTGTTAGTTTATGTCAATACCGGTGTTTATACCGGCACTTATCAAGTAAATGAGGTAAAGGATGATGGCAGCCTGGTGATCAATACGCCTTTTATTTCGAACGCGACGGGCTACATCAACAGCAACACCATTCGCCCGTTTTATACGGTGCGTACACAAATCACCTACCAAGACCTTATCACCGGACAGCAAAATACCATTATATCAACCAACAGGCCCAATAGTACCGGGCTGGTTAAGGCTGATATCAGTAATTTTTTACAAAGCCTGTTACGCGCCAAGGACGACAGTAATTTTACGCAGGTAAACTATCGCGACAGCAACTTAAGCGCAAGCTACCAGGTGGCATACGCCGAATGCTGGGACGGCAAACTAACCAACACGCAGAGCTTAACCTATATCCCCATAAGCACACCATATTACATTTTATATGCTGCAAAACAACTGGGCGACAGTTACGGTGGCAACCTGGCGGCTTATGTGCCCTTCCCTTCGGTTACGACTAACAGCCAGCTGGCAAAATGGGTAACTGATTTTGCCGAACCTGCCTTTTCAAATGGTTATCCATTTGATATTGGTTTTATTTACGGCGAAGAACTTTTAGGCCTGCAGCTGTATTGCAACTTGATTCCGCTTGATATTAACCGAAACCCATTGCCAGGCAGTGCCAACAGTTACCTGGTAAATGAGGATGATACCTGGCTGTTGAACCAGGATGGCAGTAAATTGCTGATCGCCCGGCAAACATCCGGCAATACCAACGTGCCGGCGCAATTGGGTTTAAACCGGCTGCTGGTTAATACTAATTTTGGCAGCGATGTTTATTACTTTGATCTCACTTTAATGTATAACGACAGCAATAGCGTCGCACATGCCGTTACCCAAACCCAAACGGTAAGGGTTGACGATGCGGTTGACGAACAGTCTGTTTACCTGCGCTGGATAGGCTTAAGCGGATGCTGGAACTACTACCGGTTTGTTTATAACCAGGAAGTCTCGTTAGATGTGCAGAACGCCGTGATCATAAAAAACTATGTTTCCGACTGGGCCAACCAGGATGGCATTGAAGAGGTGATAGGCAAAAGCGCCGGCCAAAAGATGAAAGTGATGGCTGAGGATCTTTCAGTAAACGATATCAAGGGCCTCCAATCCATCAAATATTCGCCCAAAGTGCAAATGCTGGTAAATAAAAACCCGGTTAAATGGCAAACCATTGTGTTAAACACCGCCACCTTCAGCGAGTACGAAACGATTAACGGGCAGGCGCCATTCAGCGTTACGTTCAATATGCCGTCAATTAATATACAGAGCCAGTAGGTATCTATTTTTTACTTAAATTAACTTCATTTACAACTTTAAAGTCATCGCCTGAAGTTTGATAAGTATACGAACCCTGCAAAACCAATCGATTAGCAACCAGAATGCTTATAGTACAAGTGGTTTCTGGCAAAAGCGCAAGCGTCCTGGAAAGGATTAAATTTGAGCCATTGATATGATAGTAAAAAATCTCGGGAGAAACAAAGTTAGGATCTAAAAAAGTCTCGAACGCCGTTCCATCATTGTCAAACAAATAGTACTGACTTGTGTCGGATACATTATATGAATACGAAGTTGGGGACAGAACGCCATTTTTATAACTAGTAGCCGAGTATTTATTGATCATCCACTTGCCGGTTATTGAAACATCAGTTATTGGGTTAGCCCCTTTTTTACAAGCCGATAAACTGAAAATAAAAATACATACAGCTAATAAACGATATAAGTTTTTCATGATCGCACGTTTAATGATTGTATTGGCAATTTAAATCTAATTTTTAGGATGTAACGGTTTATTAATGCCCGGATGATCTTTATTATATTCAACCTCCACTGTATCTCCAACCCTAAGCGCGGTATCATGGGAATTACCTTTATATAGCTGTCCGTTAACTTTGAATGAATAGGAATATGAAAACTTTGGCTCTACGCGTTGATTCCCCATAAAATTCTTTTCATCTATGGTTATGGCTTTTATACGTTGTGGGTTAGAACCTAAAAAATGATCAGTAAATGAGTTCATAGCTATTTTATAGATAATATACCCTATAAGAACCAATGGTAAAAGTATCCAAAATAGACTTTGCATTTTCTTCATCCTGATTTGTGTTTTAGGCAAATAAAAAGGCACTTGTTAGGCGGACCAATTTATGCATAAGTTTTTCATAAATCAATCGGTTATGCTCAAGCCTCACAACTACTAAATACCCTAATAACACCTTACAACCATTACAGCAAATATGGACCAAATCCAACTATACATTAACGACCAATTGGTCGACCTTAGTGATGATAGCCCTATCGCGCTTACTTTCCAGATCAATAACCTGGCGGAGGTACAAAACCAGCAGGGCAATACCAGCAACCAGTTTAAACTGCCATTAACCCAGCGTAACCGCCAGATACTGGGCTTCCCGGATGATGTGGCTTTTGCCAACAACTTGCCTTATCAAAAATATGAGGCAAAGATCATCCAGGACGGCCTCGAAATAGTGCCTTATGGTATCGGCGAACTGAACGGCATCGAGCAGGATAATGCTAACATTACCATACTATCAGGCAATACCGATTTTTTTGACAGCATAGGCGGCAAATTGTATGATATGGGCGACAGCACCAGTATCTGGAGCAATTACGGGCAAAATCTGGTTTGGCAGCCTTATGATCATCAATGGGATATTGATAACGCGGCAAATTCGCAAACCAAAACCGATGGATGGATTTACCCTGTTATTGATTACGGCTTTATGAGTGATGATTTTACTACAGCCATTAATGTCCATAACCTGCGCCCGGGATTTTTTGTCAAAACGGCCATTGATCTGTTACTGCAATCGTCGGGCTATAAAGCTTCAGGGTCGTTAATGGGCGATCCGTTATATCCTTTAATGATTGCACAGTTTTCAAACGGCAGTTTTGAACACGGCGCCGATTATCAAAACCAGGTTGACGGCAACGGATGCGATGTAACCTTACCTTCGGCACTAACGGTATTTTACGGCACCCCTGCCCAGTTCACCGGAACAATCGTTTTTCCGGGTGTTACCGCCAACCCGGGTGGGTTTTATAATCCTTCTACAGGGATTTATACCAGCGATATCCGAAACAGCGTGAATATCACGTTAACAATACCATCCTTCTATTTTTATGGGAGTTATCTCCGGGACAATTATGCCGCAAATGTTGACATACACATCATTTCCACTGATCCTGCAACCGGCGTTGCTACGCTGGCAACAACAAATTATTACCTGGCGAATAACCCCACGCTCGTGCGCCAGGGCCCCTACCGGCATGGCTATACCATTACGCCCAAAACCGTACTTTCTGCTACTGCCGATTTGCAGCCTAATGCCACTATACAGGTAATTTACCGTTTTAATGGTTTTTCGCAGTCTAAATTTACCATGGCTGCCGGGAGCGAGCTTGTTATCAAATCAGCAAATCAATTGGTATTATATGGCCAAACCGTACAATGTGAGCGCATCTTCCCCGATATTTCGCAAAAGGATCTCTTAAAAGACACCCTGCAACGCTTCGGTATCATTTGCCAAACTGATAATACCAATAAAACTGTTTCTTTCAATTCATTTAAAAACGTCGTTAGTAATATCCCTCTTGCTAAAGACTGGAGCAGCAAATGCCTTAACCAGGGCAAACAGGTAAGCTTTCAACTGGGTAATTACGCACAGGTAAATTATATGCAATACCAAACCGACGAAAACCTGTTACCGTTAAAATACGGCTGGTCGCAGATAAAGATTGCCGACCAAACCTTGCCTGCAAGCGCCACCCTGGTACAAAGCCCCTTCGGGCCAAGCTTTAACAGGCCCTACTACGGAGGCAGCATCGCGCAAATAACAATGATCGACCAAACCAGCGGGACCAATGATTTCACGATAAGCGTGGCGCCAAGGATTCTGATAGATCAGAAGCTGGATCTTCGTGGTATACGAAAAACGGTAACATATACAGACGGCATTAACCCTGATAGGGTAATAAATGATATCATCAGCACGCCATATTTCTACAAACCTGATGCCCCCACCCTGGGGCCAGGCTACGGGCAGGCAAGCCTGAGGTTTGACGACCTGCGCAAACAGTATTACCCCGAACTGGAAAAAATCCTGACCCAAACCAAAAAGGTGGTGCGTTATATTTTACTCACCCCTCGTGATATCCTGGAGCTGGACCTTTTGATACCGGTTTACATACAGCAGGATAGCGCTTACTACTATATCAATAAAATTGACGCATGGCGTAAAGGGCAGCCCACAAAGGTGGAGTTGGTGAAACTCGGCTAAAAACCCTCGCCTTTTAGCAGTGCAACAAGCATCACAAACGGCCACCTTCTTTAAACATATGTAGGCAACAGTAAAAATAAAAAGGGCTAGTAAAGCCATTTTGCCGATTTATTTACAACGAAGATTAATCATTTCCTGCGCATCGGCATCGCCAAGCGACCCTGCTTTTACAAGATCCAGGCACCCGGTTTTATCGTTATTATCCAACTTTAAAATTCCCCGCTCGCGGTAAAAGCGCATAAGCCCAGGACTACCTGCAGGGCTAATTGAAATAGCATGATTATAATCGTTTAATGCTGTGGTATAATCTTTTACCTGTCCTTCGGCATACGCACGCCAGGAATAATAATTCGGATTATTTGAATTAATTTTAATCGCCTGGCCGTATGCAGCTATAGCTCCTTTAATATCTTTAAGTTGATTTAATTTGGTTTGCCCAATAAAAATATAAACGCTGGATGAGTCAGGTTCAAGGGTGGCAACCTTTTCCGCATCAGCTATACATCCTGCGTAATCGCCCAGTGCCCTTTTTACGATCGCCCTGTTTTCATAAGCTAAAATATAATTATTATCAGCTTCAATCGCCTGGTCAAAATCCTGCAAAGCTGCCTTATATTTTGCTTGCCTTGCGGTTTCATTCGCGGCACTATCGCCAACGTCGGTTTTTTCGCGCGATTTTGCAACGCCGGCATTAAAGTAGTTAACCGCATCCTTGTTTTTGCACGCGTAAAGAGTAGAAAGAATTAAAAGGATAGTAAAAGTGTTTTTCATGATGATTAGATAAGGTTTATTCATTGTTAAAGATTTAATGAGTTAAAGGTGAAAATATATTTTTTAAATGCCAAAAAAATTAGCAAATATTTTATTCCGGGATACGTGCTGTAGTAAAAGCAGGTTAAACTTTAGGGCTGCAACTGAAATTTATTTCTTCTGATTCTATGATTAAAAAGTTTTATTATGATATTTGGCATATTAAACATAATTATTTATATTTGTATCCGGGCTGCCTGGTGCCTCCAATACCATTGAAATCACTAGCTTTTGCTAATTCCAACCACATCCACTTTTGGTTCGATAACATTGGCAACAAAGGT
>NZ_CAIWNH010000385.1 GCF_903913935.1 uncultured Mucilaginibacter sp. | reverse complement strand
TTTTTAGAAAAAATCAATGGAGAATAAAAATATTAAACTAATGAGGACTTAGGAACTGTACAAGGCAATTTGACTCTATTCGGCACAGTAAATAATTACGGGAAACTTACATGGAATTGCATTTAAGGTATTATACCCCAAAATTGACTTTAAAAGCAGATCTCAGTAAAGATTCTCCGCCCATGCAGGTACCTTCACCTGCACAGCAGAATAGTTTATTTAATTGAGGAAAAAGGGTCGTTAATTAAAAGCAGCCAGGGGCAGCAATACCAGGTCGATTTTAATTGTCAAATATCCTGTACAGCACCCAGTCATCCGTTTGAAAAACCCTCCGGAGCCTCAGGCCGCTGTTTGATTTTAAAATGACAGGTATATACCGGTTGTTTAACTGGGTAAACCCGGTCACTTCATTATTGTCGGTGGCAAGCAGTATGTAGTTATCGTATTTATCAGGTGCTTCAATTGCACTCAAAAATACACCCTCCTGGTAAGGCAGCGTTAATTTATGGATATCTTTTGTAAAGGCAACAACGGGGTACGCGATAGCATCATCTATCAACACATGCGCGTCTCCCGGCAGGCGGTTGATATAGTCGGCCAGATCATGGTTTTGTGCCTGCTGTGTATCCGGCGCGCGATTTAATATCGTAGTAACAAAGCTTCTTTCTTCTTTAACAGATGAATCCTGCAGGAAAACAAAGCCGGTATAAAGCATTACAAGCGTTATTACTCCTACCACAGCTTTTAAAACCAGTTGGTTTTTTACAATTTGTGCCCTGTAAAGCACTGCCAGCAACGCTAATACAAGAAAGATCAGGTAATACTCTTGTGATAAAAAAACCTTTTCGTACTTAATGTGCAAAAACTCTATAAAAGCAAATGGGGTAAGCAGGGTTAAAACCTGGTAGGTGCTGTTTCTGAACAGGTACACGGCAACCAGTGTTAAAGGACAAAACAACAGCATCCGTAAGGAGATCATTATCGTTGTTTCGGGCAATTGATATACGGGGCTGGTTGACAGCTGGTCGAAACTAAGTTTATCCGCTAAAACCGTCCAGGTTGCATAGGGGCTCTCATTAAAATAATCCAGGTCCTGTGCGTGGGTAAGGTTCAATAACTTGTAACAGATAACGCAGGCCAGCGGCAGCACAAATAAAATGATGTATAGTGCAAAAGTTTTATTGATGAGCTTACGCCGCATCGACGGATTATTGAAACTTTGATTTAACCGGAAGATTGATTCCTGCTCGCTTAAATTTAAACTCTTTATAGTGATAAACAATACCAGCGGGATAAAGAACAGGGTGAGCCAGATGAATTTATAATCGCAAAAAATCAGGATCACCAGGCAGATACTCGCAATAGAAACGTGGAAAGTAGTATTCGACCTGTAAAATTTAAGCAGGTTAAAAAAGAACAGGAAGAAAAATATCAATACCATCGCTATCGATTTGCCTGATGTGGCAGCATACACTATCCCCGGGTGGAACAAAAAGATGATTAAAAGCACCAGTAAATAAAAAACATCACTTACTCTTTTAATCAACGATCTGGCCATTAAGTAAAACAGGAGCGCTGTACACAGCGACGATGCAATAACCGGCGCCAGTACGTTGTTTTTAACGGAGAAGATAAACGACATGTAAAAAGGCAACAGGGGCGAAGTAAGGCCCATTACCTTTAGCCTGTTACCGAGCCCGTCTAAAATGATCTTGGCTTTTTCAATATAAAACAATCCTTCCTGGCTGTAATAACCCAGCTGGTTTAGGTAAATACCGCATACTACGTAGTACACCGCAAGTAATGCGGTAATAAGCAACAGATATCTGGATTGGTTCCTCATTTAACAACATTTGTTGGGCTGGTAACTTTACTAAGCCCATGGTCAGTTTTTTCCCAGTAAAATGGTTTAACAATTAATTGGTACAAGCCTTTAAAGGCCGCAATTGAATGCATGAGCCAGTAAACAGGGTTGGCGATTGAAAAAAGGATCAACTCGTAATAACGCCTTTTAAACACCGCCATCATATTGATATAGATCATTAATATATTGCCCACCATCAGGTTAAAAATCGACATAAATAATACCCAGTCTGGGAATAATGTCTGGATTGATGTAAGGTCAAATACGATGTAACTGATAAATATCCCCAATAAAAATGGATATACCAGGAAGGTAAGCGGTGTTGCGCCGATAAAGAAACTAAATCCTAAAAAGCCTTTCCATCCCAATTTTTTCCATAAAGCCACCGGGTCGCGCATATGCACCAGGTAGGTTTGCATGTACCCTTTTATCCACCTTGAGCGTTGCCTGATCCAGTTAAAAGGCTCATTATTGGCTTCCTCGTACGTGGTTGAGTTGATAACGGCAATTTTATATCCTTTTGCATAGGCCCTTACACCCAAATCTGCGTCTTCAGTAACGTTAAACGGATCCCATGCGCCTAATTCAACCAGGTTATCCAGTTTAAAATGGTTACTGGTTCCACCTAAGGGGATAGGGATATCTAATGTATCCAGGCCCGGCAGCATATAATCAAACCAGTAAGAATACTCAAGCGTAAACATCCTGGTTAAAAAGTTCTCATTACGGTTGTAATAATTCAGCGCGCTTTGGATACAGATATAGTTGGATGGTAATTTGTTGAACATGGTTACCACCTTTTTCAGCTGGTCGGTATCAGGGATATCCTCGGCATCATAAATAGTAAGGTATTTACCTTTCGAAAAATGGAGCCCGTAATTGCATGCCTTTGGTTTTGTTTTCGGCATGTGGAACGGCACCACGATCACCTCAAATATGGCGGGGAAATCAAGGTTGCGAACCGCGTTCAGCGTTTTGTCATCATCTTCCTCTATCAATAATTTAATATCCAGTCTTTCGCGCGGATAGTCAATTGACTGCAGGTTCCAGATCAGCTTTTTGATCAGTTTATCTTCTTTATAAACGGGTAGCAGGATGGTGTAGATCGGCAGCTCATCGTCTACCACTTCCTTCAGTTCATCTCTTGTTACAGCCTGGTGCAGTTCGAAACGGGAGCCCACCAAGGCAAGGAATAATTTGAAAAGGATGGCCACCAGGAAGAACACGCTGATGATAATGTTGATAATGATCGACGTGTCTTTAAACCGGAGCACCAGCCCTATCGTCACAACGCCCAACAATACAAAAAGGAATATCAACTGGCCCGAAGAAAATGTTGTAAAGGCTGAATTCGCCGGATCGCGGTTTAACAATTCATAAACCGATGATTTTACATACTTATCACCAAGCAGTTTATGGCTCATCCAAACAATGTCAAGGTCAGATGCTACGATGATCTCCGGCTCGCAGTCATAGGTAAACCGGATAAAATCAATAAATAATTTATCACCCGGATCTGCCATAACCGTAATTACCCGGTTATTTTCAATGCGCAACGGCATGGCCACATGTTGTTCAGCAAATTTGAGTTCAATTTTACTTAATACCTCCGGATCATACTCCATCTCGCGGATCTCTTTAAATGGATACCCCGCGTTGATCATGGAGCGTTCGTAGTTTTTCCTGGAGATATACCCGAAATTTAAAGCTATTTTAATGAAGGATTGCCCGGACCTGGCTGAAAAATCATCAATCTTTTCCCGGTCGCGCTGCGTAATAAAACCATCATTAACCAAAATTTCAGGAATAGACATATTTTTTATTTCAGTAAAATGTTAAAACAATTCAGCAAGCTACCCCGGTAAGCTGCTGCTTACCAGGGTTACTTATTCAGTTAACCGCTCCTGCTAACAAAATTTAATCGTTATATAATTCCTGTGATCTTTGAACCCTTGAGCGTACATAAAGGAATGATAGCAATATCAATAACAGTATGCCCAGTAAGATGTATAAGTTAAACTTTTCCCAGAACTGTGTAAGTGAACTCTTGGTTTCGGTATATTCAAGGTTATCACTTGATTTATTGATGTTAAACAAATATTTATTTGAATTAACATCGGTAACACATACGTTACTGGATAGGGTTGATAGCTGCTCGGTAATTGATTTGGAAACGTTCAAAAACGCGTCAGACTTGTGTGCATCCGGCCCCGTAGCTACGAGTACTAACGTAGCATTATTGCTGGTGCCATAAAATATTTGTGCCAGGCCTGAAGAAATAGAATCGGATTGCGAAACTTCGTATACAGGTAATTTCTTGTTATCCGCATTGTACAAAGTGAATTTGTCCCTAAACCGGATTGGTGCGCTCGGGAACTTGCCCAGCAAAGCATCGTCCTTGGATAACAAGGCAATGATGTTATTGTTCTTCAGGTCGCCTTCCGGGAATCCTTCTGAGTAAGCAAACTCAGGGAAATTGTTCGGGTTGATGTTGTTGTTCAACTCAAAAATAATTTCGCCCAATGCACCTGCAGTAAATTTCGCAATTGATTTTGATACCACGATTTTTGTGGTACCTAAATTAAATGCTTCAGGATATTGATAAAAACTTAATGCGCTTGAAATAAACGGATTTTTTGATTCCAGGTATGATTTATCTACGTCAACCTCACCAAAAAAGTTAATAAAGCTGTTTTTACATTGGCCGTTTGTAGGGAAGAACCTGAATTCAGATTCGAGCCTGTTATATTTATGGTGCTGGTAGCGGTTGATCGTTACCGAAGTGTTTAATTTACCTGATGCATCCAGTTTTTCACTGCTGATCAGTAATCCATTCAGGTAAATGTTAAAATAGCCCCTGTCGCCTGGGTTTAAGCCGCTGTAATTACCAATAAACCTGATCTCAACTTCTTTTGGTGTAAAGCTAAAATCGCTGTTTTTAAAAGTATATGCATTTTTTAACGAACCAACGCCCGAAAGGAAATCGCTTGATCCGCCAACTTGTTTCAAAGTAATTTTCGACCTGTTTTCATCGATGGTTTTGATGAAAGTATTTTCAGCATGATTGATGATCAGGTAGTTGCCAAAGCTCGAATTCAATATATTAACATTGCCCAGGGTAGTAACCGCTTTTAAATAGCCTTCTTCGTCGCCACCGGTAACAAATAAGATCTCACCTGCAACGTTTTCTGATGCAACCCTTTTAACATCCACCAATTTCCCTCTTTGATTTACTTTTTCGGTAATCGTGTCAGTTACCGTAGTCATTGATTTAGACAGATAGAGCAAGCCTTCGCCTGATTGAGCGCTCACATCCTTGATCAGTGATTTCTTATCTTCAGGAAGGCTGCCCATATTGCCCACCATGATATAATTTTTAACACTATCAGGAACTTTGCCCTGCTCAAAAACAGAGATAGTTTTGTTAGTAGCTTTTTTTAGCCTCGCATAAGCCCAGGCCACTGCTTTCAAATCGTTCAGGCTCGGCTCAGCCGGGTAAACAATGGCCCTTTTTGTATCAAAGCAATTGCTGATATTTACATTATCAATGCCGCCCTTTGCGTCTTTAACTAATGACAGGTACGAGTCGTTTTTTACCTTGAGCCACATCGCGGGGTTATCCAGGTCCTTACAAATATCATCTGTAATAGTTAACAATGTTTTTACCTGTATCTTCAGAAACCGGCCAGGTGACAGATCTTCTTTTCTAAGGTTAAGCACAAGTGTCTGGATAGAATCTTTGGAAAGACGTGAACTATAAACAGGTTTATCATTGATGATTACGTTGATAAAAGAGTTCTCTTTTATCAAGGCCT
>NZ_CAIWNH010000384.1 GCF_903913935.1 uncultured Mucilaginibacter sp. | reverse complement strand
TTTAACACCAGGTACAAGCCCATAGACGAATATTTTTCGATTTTATTTTTGTGTGCCCGTTGATTTTGCGTAAAAAGTTTGAGCGATGGCAAAAAACGGGTCGAATATTATTTAGAAATGCAGGGTGAAAATCATCTTTGTAAATTAATTCTATAAAATCCATAGGAATTATATAATATACTTTATATTTGTCCCCGAAACGTTCTTTATTATTTATCCAGAAAGACCGAGGGAATGGCCCTGCGACGTCTTAGCAACCTATAAACATAAGGTGCTAATTCCACTCCTGTAACCGGGAGAAAGATAAAAACCAGGTATAATATACTTGTAATTACCGCACACCTGCGCGGCTTCTGGCATATGGAATAAAGGCAAATAAAAAAACAAAACATGAAAATTTACCTGGACAACGCCGCCACCACCCCGCTGGATCAAAACGTATTCGAAGCGATGACCCCTTATTTTTTGAACCACTTTGGTAATGCCTCTTCAAAGCACGGGCCGGGCCGCGAGGCCGGCGAAGCGCTGGAAGCCAGCCGCGCGAAGATCGCCAGTTTGTTAAATGCTTTACCCGAAGAGATCGTCTTTACTTCAGGCGGTACCGAGGCGGATAACATCGCCATCGTGTCCGCCGTTACCTGTAACCATATCGATCATGTAATCACCACGCCATTTGAGCACCCGGCTGTATTGCAAACGTTGCGTGCGCTGTCGTCCAAATACCATACCCGCGTTAGTTACATCAAGCATGATGCCAAAGGCAACCTGGATCTGGCCCACCTGGAATACCTGCTGCGGACCAATACCCGCAACTTGGTTTCAGTAATGCATGCCAACAACGAAGTGGGCAACCTGAACGATATCGTGCAGATCGGCGAGCTGTGCGAAAAATACCAGGCCTTGTTCCATACCGATACGGTACAAACTATGGGGCATTACCGCCACGACCTTAGCCGGCTCAAAGTTCATTTCCTGGCGGCATCGGCGCATAAGTTCCACGGCCCTAAAGGCGTTGGCTTTTTGTACCGCAGCAAAGGGCAGCGGCTCAACCGTCTTATCCATGGCGGAGGTCAGGAAGGTGGCCTGCGCGCCGGCACCGAAAACATCCCGGGCATTGTGGGCATGGCCAGGGCGCTTGAAATTGCTTACGGGCAAATGGAACAGGATCATTCGTACATACAAAACTTAAAATACCATTTGATCAGCCGTTTAACCGAAATGTTGCCTGATGTGGCGTTTAACGGTAATTCGGCTGATTTAAATAAAAGCCTTTATACGGTATTAAGCGTAAGCCTGCCCGGTACGGATACCGACCTGCTGCGCTACCTTGACGCAGAGGGAATTGCTGTTTCCGGCGGCAGCGCATGTTCGGGCGGTTCGGCCTCCCACGTATTGAAGGCGCTTGGTACAGATCCGGAACGCACAACCGTCCGATTTTCATTCAGTAAATTTAATACCCCGGCCGAGATAGACCAGGTGACAGAAAAACTGGCGGCAGTTTTCCGGCTGGCAGCTGCCTGAGGCAGGAACAAAACGGTGGAGTGGCCGAGTGGCGAGGCGGGGGTCTGCAAAACCTTTTACGGTGGTTCGAATCCACCCTCACACCTCTGTAATTGGTGAGTTGTTAATGGGGTAGCAATGCCTTCATAAACCCTGTTTCAATATCCCGGCGCCTGCAAAAACGGATCGATAAGGGGGATTGACCCATCCGCATTATGGTTTAATCTGGTAACCTTTACATTGCGCAGGTGAGTTTTGCCCGATATTTGGGTATCGTGATAAAATATATACCATTTGCCTTTTATTTCGACAATGGAATGATGGGTGGTCCACCCTTGTACGGGTTTCATCAATACCCCTTTATAGGTGAACGGGCCCAGCGGACTATCGCCGATGGCGTAACAAAGCAAATGGGTATCGCCGGTTGAGTAAGTGAAGTAATATTTACCGTTGTATTTATGCATCCACGAACCTTCAAAAAAACGGCGGTTACGATCTTTGGTTAGCAAAGGCTTGCCGAGGCTATCCACAATAACGGCATCTTTTACAGCGCCGTCAATGTTTTTCATATCGGGTTTAAGCAAGGCTACTTTACAGCTTATCGCCGGTGCATCTTCCGTTTGGGAATCTGTTTTTGAGCCACCTGCATCATAGTTACCGCTGAGCCACCGCTGCAGCTGTCCGCCCCATATCCCCCCGAAATACATATACGTTTTGCCATCGGTATCGGTAAACACGGCCGGATCAATACTATAGCTTCCAACTATTGGCCACGGTTCAGCTTTAAACGGGCCAACAGGGCTGGTAGCGGTAGCCACACCAATATGGAACACATCCTGTTTATCTTTTACCGGGAAATACAGGTAATAGGTACCGTTTTTAAAACCAGCATCAGGCGCCCAAAGCTGGCGGCCGGCCCAGGGGATATCCTTTATATCAAGCGCCACGCCATTATCCTTAACCGCACCGCCAATGCTATCCATCGAAAGAATATGATAATCCCGCATGGCAAAATGATCCCCGTTGTCATTTTCGGGGATGCCCGTATTGATATCATGTGACGGGTAGATATAAATTTTGCCATTAAACACATGTGCCGACGGATCAGCAGTATAAATGGAACTGATTAGTGGTTGCGAAAGATATTTTACTTTATTAGCGGTATCAGTTTTGCCGGTAACGGCTGCTTGCTGGGCTATTGCGCTGCCTGCATTTATCATACACGCTGTTATCAAAAGTGTACAAACTAATTTGGTGGTTTTTAATGGAATGCGCATGGGTTGATGGTTATTAAAAGATGATGCAATCGATTGCAATATATAAACCTATCTTCAATATCCGGCAGTTCAAATCGATTTTTTATTTGTGCGGCAAGCTCAGCGCAGGATGTGCACGGGCACCACGAACGGACAGGCGAGGGTATTGCTGTAAAAAAAAGTGCCACTGTCCTTTTATCACACCCTTTTTATTTGAATATGGACACTATTTGTTCCCAGGACGGCCGTCCAAAGGGAGATTCGGCTTTGGTATTGTTTTTGTATCTCCTATGTTATTAAGTCACACTTAAAAAACAATATCATGAGATCAATTTTGTACATTATAGCAGTTATCCTTATTATAGGATGGGCTATCGGCACATTTGCTTACGCAGCAGGCGGCCTGATCCATATTTTATTAGTAATAGCGGTTATCGCTTTAGTCCTTGGATTATTCAGGAGAGATACTAACGTTATTTAGCGTAAAGCAGCAGCAAAACATTTAGGTAGGTGCAGTTGAAAATAAGCCCGGTTTGGAAAATCAAACCGGGCTTTTAATTAGCTATTTTATTTTACACCCGGCGATATTAAATGATTTTTACTGATTTTTACACTATTGCGGGCATCGGTATGCCGCTGAAAACGCCAAAACTAAAAAATGGAATTAGAGAAACATTATTCAAACAGAAGCGGCTGGCTGCGGGCGGCTGTTTTGGGCGCTAATGACGGCATCCTGTCAACCACAAGTATAGCTATTGGCGTGGCTGCCGCCAGCCATACCCGGGGCCCGGTCGTCCTGGCGGCACTTGCGGGCTTAGTTGCAGGCGCAATGTCAATGGCGGCAGGTGAATATGTTTCGGTGAGCTCGCAATCGGATATTGAAACGGCAGACCTGGTGCGGGAAAAGAAAGAACTGGACACCATGCCGGAGATAGAACTAAATGAGCTGGCGAAAATTTACAAAAAACGGGGTTTAGACAGCAAACTGGCCCTTCAGGTAGCTGAACAGCTGACCAAGCACGATGCCCTGAAAGCCCACGCCAAAGACGAATTGGGCATAAACGAATTTTCGCAGCCGAAACCGCTGCAGGCGGCCCTGGCTTCTGGCGCATCTTTTATATCAGGCGGTATCTTACCCTTTTTTGTATCGTTATTCGCGCCGGTATATCTGATGGAAATATTATTATACGGCTTTGCCACGGTATTCCTGGCGCTATCGGGCGCTGTTGCGGCAAAAGCGGGTGGCTCAGCTATAGTCAAAAGCATGATCCGGATCTGCTTTTGGGGGACGATAGCGATGGGGATCACCGCGCTGGTGGGTTATTTGTTTGGGGTGAAGACGGGGTAAGGACCAACTACACTGTACTTTGCTCCCAGCTGTGCAGCGCAACGAAATTGTACGGGTGAAATTTATGAAATACCACTCCCTGCAAATTCCCGTTCCCGCTCCCGGTACCATGTTTAGTGAATCAAAAGGCAATAAACTTCGGCCCATTTTAAAATGCCGGATCGATTAAAAAATTGATTTCACCGATTTAAAGAGTTGTGGCGGCACAAAATCGGTGAAATCATTCCCAAATCGGTGAAATCATTAAAAGTGATACCTCACAAATGCCTCCATAGCCTCATACTCCGCCATGCCCAGTTTATCATAATTTTGGGC
>NZ_CAIWNH010000383.1 GCF_903913935.1 uncultured Mucilaginibacter sp. | reverse complement strand
GCCCAAAATTATGATAAACTGGGCATGGCGGAGTATGAGGCTATGGAGGCATTTGTGAGGTATCACTTTTAATGATTTCACCGATTTGGGAATGATTTCACCGATTTTGTGCCGCCACAACTCTTTAAATCGGTGAAATCATAAAATAGTAATCCCTGTCATCATCTTAAAACAATCGATGAAATCGCAAAAAATCGGCGAAATCACCTCAAAACATCGGTGAAATCACCTTTTAATTGCATCTTAGCGAACTTTATAATTACCTGATTAAAAATGAACTTTACCCATAAATTTTCAATCGCGGCCTTATCTTTTCTATTACTGGCCGGCGGAATATCTGCACAGCAGGCGAAAAAAAAGACCGTTGCGCCCGCAAAAGCAAAAACAACTCAAACAGTAGCTGCTACGGCGGCGCCAATAAGTGGTGGTTTGCCACTCGACCCGGAGGTATTAAAAGGCAAGCTGCCCAATGGCTTAACTTATTATATCCGTAAAAATAGTGAACCCAAAAACAGGGCTGTGCTGTACCTGGTAACCAAAGCAGGCTCGGTCCTCGAAAATGACGACCAGCAGGGCCTGGCGCATTTTACCGAGCACATGGCTTTTAACGGCACACGCGATTTCCCCAAAAATGACCTCGTAAATTATTTGCAGAAATCGGGCATTAAATTTGGCGCTGATTTGAATGCCTATACCAGTTTTGATGAAACCGTTTATCAGCTCCCGGTACCTACCGATAGCGTAAAAGTTTTTCAAAACGGGTTTAACATCCTCGCTAACTGGGCCGCCTATCAATCCTTCGACCCAAAGGAAATTAACGACGAACGGGGTGTTGTGCTTGAGGAAGAACGAGCCGGCGGTAAAAATGCCGAAGAACGTTTGCGGAACCAAACCTTACCGGTATTGCTCAATAACTCACGCTATGCGCAGCGCTTACCCATAGGTAAGGAAGATATCCTCAAAACATTTAAACCTGAAGCGATCACCTCTTTTTACCATGACTGGTATCGCCCCGACCTTCAGGCCGTAATTGCTGTGGGTGATTTTGATCCTGCACAGGTTTTGGCGCTCATTAAAAATGATTTTTCATCTTTAAAAAATCCGGAAAATGAAAAACCCAGGAACTATTATTCTGTACCCCCAACAACAGGCACGGTTGTTAAAATAGCAACAGATAAGGAGTTCCCTTATACTTTAGCGGAGATCATTGTAAAACATCCCGAAACGATCATCAAAACATCGGCTGATTATATGCAGAACATCCGCATCCAATTGTTCAATGCCATGCTGAATGACCGGTTGAACGAATTGTTGCAAAAAGCCAACCCGCCATTTCTTTATGGACAGTCGGCTTATGGGGCTTTTACCGGCAGACAAGATGCGTTTACAACACTCGCGGTAGCAAAACCCGGCGAACTGGAAACAGCTATTAAAGCTGCAGTTGCCGAAACTGAACGTGTTCGCCAATTTGGGTTTACCTTAACTGAGTTGGAACGGGCCAAACAAAACGCCCTTTTAGGGGTTGATAACGCCTATAAAGAAAGGGATAAAACACAGTCGGCCTATTTTGTGGGACAATACCAGCAAAACTTTTTAACCGGCGGTGCTACTCCGGGGGTATCATTTGCTTATAATTATTACATCAACAATATCGGGAAGATAACGCTGGCCGAGCTAAATGCAATGGCCGCAAAGTTTGTGAGCGACCAAAATAGGGTGATTATTGTTGAAGCACCAGATAAGGACAAAGACAAATTGCCAACTGAAGCTACATTGCTCACCTGGATAGCAGATGCAGGGAAGGGCTTAAAACCATATATCGATTATACCACCGATAAACCTTTACTTGAAAAATTGCCCGTTGCAGGAAAAACGGTAAGTACCCAGGTTGATAGCCTTATTGGCACAACCACATTGATGTTGAGCAACGGCGTAAAAGTGATATTAAAACCAACGCAGTTTAAAAACGACCAGATCCTGATCAACGGGTACGCCTTTGGCGGTACCTCGCTGGCCAGCGATCAGGATTATACCTCGGCCAGTATGGCTGCTGATATTATCAGCGGCAGCGGCATCGCCGGCTTTACCCAGGCCGAGCTGGATAAAAAACTGAGCGGCAAAAATGTTAGGGTTTCACCCTATATCAGTGATGTGGCCCAGGGGATCTCCGCCAGCGCGTCGCCGCGGGATTTTGAAACAGCTTTGCAGTTGATCTACCTCTATTTTACACAACCGAGGAAGGATCAGAATATCTGGGATTCTAACGTCAGCCAGACCAAATCGGTACTGGCCACCCGCAACCTCGATCCGGGAAGCATTTTTTCAGATACCATATCATCAACTTTAAGTAAACACAACATCAGGGGCATGGTAGTTACCCCGGAACTGCTTGCCAATGCCAGCCTTGACAAGGCCTACGCGTTTTACCAGGAAAGGTTTGCCGATGCCAGCGGCTTTGTATTTACCCTGGTGGGCAACTTTACGGTAGATCAGGTAAAGCCTTACCTTGAAGCCTATTTCGGCGGATTGCCGGCAACAAACAAAAAAGAAACTTACAAGGTTTTAGATCTTAATCCACCTGCAGGACAGCTTAAAAAAGTTGTTAATAAAGGAATAGGCGATAAAAGCACCGTTGAACTGGTGTTTAGCGGCAGCTATGATTATAATGAGGACGACAACGTACAGGTTGATGCCCTGGAAGCTATTATGCAGATAAAACTTAATGAGCGCCTGCGCGAAAAAGATGGCAAAGTGTATTCGCCAGGGGTAAAAGCCAGCTATAAAAAAGTACCCGATGGCCGCTACAGCTTTACCGTTTATTTTGAGTGCGCCCCTGCTAATGTTGACAGCCTGGTTGCCGAAACGGTCGACGAGATCAGCAAGATCAAACAAAACGGTGCGGTGCCACTGGATATTCAAAAATTCGCGGTAACCGACGCCCGGTCGACACAGGTGCAGTTAAAAGAGAATATTTTCTGGGCAGGGTATTTGGGCGCATGTTCCCAAAACAGCGAGGACCCGGATGCTATCCTTAGGCACGTTGGCGACCTGGATAAAGTAACCCCGCAAAGCACCAAAGAAGCCGCCAATAAATACTTAAGCGGCAATAACCTTATTAAGTTTATTTTACTGCCGGAGAAGAAATAGCGCTTTTCCGAACAAATACATTGGAAGTCCTGCCGGTAATTTGGCGGGACTTTTTTATTTATAATGCGATCAATGAGAATTTGCATGAGTTATTTGCAGGTACTGGCGTTAATATCGTATATTACTCTAAATGGTTTCAAAAGGGCAGCAAGTCATAGCGGAATGGTACCGGAAAAAAAACTGGCAGCAGTTTGCGTTTCAACAGGAGATGATGGAGGCTTATCTCAGTGGCTTTTCAGGCTTGTTGAATGCGCCTACCGGTAGCGGCAAAACCTTTGCGCTGTTTTTGCCTTTTTTAGCTGAATTTATCAATAAACATCCGGATAACTATCAATCCCAAAGCAATAATGGCCTGCTGATGCTCTGGATTACCCCGCTGCGGGCCTTAACCAACGATATAAAAAAAGCTATGCAGGAGGTGTGCGACGAGATCGGCCTGCCCTGGCGGATCATGACCCGCACCGGGGATACTTCAGCCGCCGAAAAGCAGGCGTTAAAAAGAAAACTGCCCGAAGTACTGCTCACCACCCCCGAAAGCCTGCACCTGATGATGGCACAAAAGGAATATCCAAAGTTATTCCAAAACCTGCAGGTGGTTGTGATAGACGAATGGCATGAGTTACTGGGGACTAAACGAGGTGTTCAGGTAGAGCTTGGATTGTCCAGGCTGAAGGCCATTCGCTCAGTTGGCAGTTCAGAGTTGGCAGTTTGCACGGAAAAGTTTGTTGCTGGAACGGGTTCCGGCTTGCCGACAGCAACCCGCCAACAGCTAACTAAAGACTGCCCGCTGCCCACTGCCCACTGCCAACTCAAAATCTGGGGTATCAGCGCCACGATAGGCAATTTGGAGGAAGCCGCCGAAGTATTGCTTGGCAGCGATTTTCCGCCCGGAAAAATAAAAATGGTGCGGGCCAATATTGATAAAAAGCTGGTGATCCAATCCATCATTCCCGAAAATATTGTAAGTTACTCATGGTCGGGGCATATTGGGTTAAAACTGCTGCCGCAGGTGATGGAACTGGTGGCCAAAAGTGTAACTACGCTGATATTTACCAACACCCGCTCGCAGTCGGAGATCTGGTATCATGCCATTTTAGATAATTACCCGGAGTATGCCGGGATAATGGCCATGCACCATGGCTCGCTAGATAACGAACTGCGCAACTGGGTAGAGCAGGCCCTGCATGCCGAAGCGTTAAAAGTGGTAGTTTGTACCTCGAGTTTAGATTTGGGAGTTGATTTCCGTCCGGTAGATACGGTGATACAGGTGGGCAGCCCTAAGGGCGTTGCCCGGTTTATGCAGCGGGCGGGCCGCAGCGGCCATCACCCGGGGGCAATATCAAAGGCGTATTTTGTTCCTACGCATTCTTTAGAATTGTTGGAGGGCGCCGCGCTGAAGGAAGCCATCAAAAAAAAGATTTTTGAAAGCCGCGACCCGATGTTGCTCACGATGGATGTGCTGATCCAATTCATGGTTACACTGGCCGTGTCGGACGGTTTTTATGCTGATGAATTGTTCGACGAGGTAAAAACCAGTTTTGCTTTCGCTGATTTGAAACGAAGCGAATTTAACCAGCTGCTTGATTTTATTACCACCGGTGGCAAAACACTTGCCCAATATGACGAATTTTTAAAAGTTGAAGTCGAAAATGGTTTGTTCAAAGTAAACAACCGTCGCGTTGCGATGCGTCACAGGTTAAGCATTGGCACCATCACCAGCGAGTTAAGCATCCGGGTAAAACTGATGCATGGCGGTAGCCTCGGCACTATCGAAGAATCTTTTATCTCGAAATTAAAGCCGGGTAATACCTTTTGGTTTGCCGGGCGCAGCCTGGAGTTTATCCAGTTAAAAGAAATGACGGCCTTTGTGAAAAAGTCAAATGCCCGCAAGGGGATGATCCCCAGCTGGATGGGCGGGCGGATGCCGTTATCTTCACAGTTGTCGGCGATGTTTAGGGATAAACTGGACGAGGTGGCCCATGGAACAGCCAATGATGAAGAAGTGATTGCATTAAAACCCTTATTCGACCTCCAGTCGCAATTGTCGCATTTGCCGCAGAGCCATGAGTTTTTGATCGAATCATTCAAAACGGCGGACGGGCACCACCTGGTATTTTATCCATTTGAAGGCCGGCTGGTACATGAAGGTATGGCCTCATTGCTGGCCTATCGCATCAGCAAAATAAAACCTGCCAGTTTTTCAATCGCCATGAATGATTATGGCTTTGAATTACTGGCAGATGAAGACATCCCGATAGAAGAGGCATTGGAAGACGCCGGCTTTTTCTCCATAGATAACCTGCTGGAAGATATCCAGCACAGCTTAAATGCCAATGAAATGGCGCGCCGGCGGTTCAGGGATATCGCACACATTGGCGGGCTGGTGTTTACCGGCTACCCGGGACAGCCAGTTAAAAACAGGCATTTACAAGCCTCCACTTCGCTGCTTTTTGAAGTATTTAATGAATATGAGCCCGATAATTTACTGGTGCGCCAGGCCTATAACGAGGCTCTGGCTTTCCAGCTTGAGGAATTCAGGCTGCGGGCCGCACTACAGCGCATCATCAAACAAAATATTATCCTGAAAGTAATTGAGCGCCCAACCCCCTTCGCCTTCCCGATCATGGTCGACAGCCTGGGCCGGGAGCGCTTAACCACCGAGCCATTGGAAGAACGTATTGCCAAAATGGCCCGAAGTTACGGCGCGGATGAAGTGGTGACGAACGAACAGCCGAAAGCAGGGAGAAGCAGGAAGCCGGGGATTAACAGGAAAAAAGGGCTTTGATACTATTCGATCAACATATTCATCCCAGAAATAGTCGTAAACAAAATAACCGTTATTACCTGTGACTAATCTTTTAACGCAACAGCCAGTAGATACCAGGTAGTATGCGGCAGCCATTACTCGGCCCGGCGCCAGTCGGCATCTTTGCCTGTGTCGCTGTAAGGGAGATTAAAGTCGACATCATCCTCGTTATCAAACCCCCTCGTAGCCTGCCTGGCTAGTAACTATTTTTATTGTTTGGGCATGAATAAATGCTGGGATGGAAAAGAAAATAAAAGCCACCCGAATTTGCTTTTTCAATAAGGCGATCATACAGTTGTATTTCAAAAAACAAATAGCTTTTTATGCAAAAAGCTATTTTATTAAAATTTGCCATTGTTTTCTATAACACTGACAGTAGTCAATCTACGCCAGAAAATAACAGGGTTCCCCCATGTCTGATTAATCAACTAAGTAACACGACAATATTTGATATGCTCATTGAGAATAATACTATTTCGCCGATTTTTTAGGCGCATTTCTTAGAATTTATTCGCAAAAAACAAAAAACGCCCTAATCCGGTTAAAAAACACCACAGCTGTTAAAATTAGATTTCGTAATTTTACTCCTTCATATGGCAAGTCTCTACTTGTCTTTTGTGATAAGGTTTAGGTTAAAGCCCCCAAGCTGCGAGAGTGAGGGGGTTTTTATTTTTTTGTCCGCACCTTAAAAGTGGCATAAAGCCCCCATTTATATTTATAAGGTTTTTTAGCTCGCTTTTATTGACCAAAAAGCATACCTTTGCAAAATTATTTCCTTGAAACAGGCGCCCGGTCATCTGATCTGCTATCACTTCAACGACAATAAGTTAACGAATTGATAACATGAAAAAAATTACCGATTACCGCAAATTGTTAGATGTAACTAAGGATGCTGAGCTGCATGAGCTAAAAACAGTTTACCGCAGTTTAATGAAAACCTGGCACCCTGATAAATTTCAGCACAGTGAAGAAGATAAACTGGTTGCTGAAGAAAAGAGCAAAACTATTATTGAAGCCTATCATTTTTTGGTAAGCATCGCTCCAGAAACCCGGAATCAAACCGCTGCGGAATATAACAACACTACTGCAGCATCTGGAATACTTGATTTTGAATACCAATCCCAGGTACTTAAAATTCATTTTGCTGACGGTAACGTATATGAATATTTTGACGTGCCAAAAGAAGTGTACCGCAAACTTGTAAATGCTGATTCCCCTGGCCGGTTTGCGCGCAGGCACATTTTTAATAATTACGTTTACCGGAGTATTAACAAATTGGTTGCCACGGCCTGATAAACATAAATAGTTATCCGGGTATTTTATAAACCACTGAATTTACGTTAACTCCAGCGCCAACCGATGCAAACATAATGGTATCCCCATTAGTGAACTTATGGTCAGGTAGTTGGTTTTTACTAATCAGGTTGTAAAGCGTTGGCAACGTGGCAACGGAACTATTCCCCAGCCAGGATACTGTTATGGGCATAATATTTTCGGGTATTTGCTTAATGCCGAATTCATCATAAAAACGCCTTAAAATGGCCTCCATCATCTTCTTATTCGCCTGGTGGAGCAATATTTTGGCAATACCGTCAAACGGGACGGCTGCTTTTTCAAGGCTTTCCTTTATTACAAGTGGCACCACTTTTAATGCCTGTTCGTAAAGGGTGCGTCCCTGCATTTTCAAAAACAGTTGATCTTTGGGTAAATAATCAGGATTGTTAGATTTATCCATCCTTAAAATAAAAGCGTGTTCAGCATAGGTATGTGAGCTGTGCGACAGGATGCCTACTGGGCTTTCACTTTCTGTCGCTTCCACTATTACAGCGCCGGCACCGTCAGCATAAAGCATACTGTCCCGATCATGAGGATCACAAATGCGCGATAGCGTTTCGGCCCCTATTACCAGCACTCTTTTTGCCTGTCCGGCATGGATATAAAAATCTGCCTGGATCATTCCCTGCAGCCAACCTGCGCAGCCAAAGGGTAAATCATAGCAAACCGTGTCGGGGTTTTTTATGCCGAGACGGTGTTTCACGCGCGACGCCAGTGCCGGCACAAATTCACTCCTCCTGTTTTCCTCTTTTATATCACCAAAATTGTGGGCGACAATAATAAAATCCAGTGTTTCGGCATCAATATTTGCGTTACCAACGGCACGCTCCGCAGCAAGTACGGCAATGTCCGAGGCCACCAGGTCTGCGGTCACATATCTTCTTTCCAATATCCCGGTTATATCACTGAACTTTGGGATTATTTCGGCTGTTGCCCTGGCTAATTTATGCCCGTTTTCATCGTAAAACGTACGCGCTAAAAAATCGTTATTGGTGATGATCCGGGTTGGAATATAGCTGCCGCTGCCAATAATAACAGAATAAACTTTTTGTCGGAATTCTTTTTGGTCCATTAGATTTATATAATTGCTTCAGGGTGTCTGCACCGTTTTTTAGCTGGTTAACAGGTTTTACTAAGGCTTTATAAAGGTAAGGTTTAGCCTTATATATATGCAATTGTTTAAAATATTTATAACCGGGACCGGCGGGTATTTAGCGATGCTGAAATCAAACGGCGGCAAAGCTTTCCTAAATACAGGTGCAATTGCTCCGGCATTTTGAACCGCAACATAGCGGGCGATGGTTCACCAATAAAAATGAATTGGTGCCTGGTTACTGCAAAGGCCAGACAATGCGGTTTTATTGCAACAGTCGGAATTCTTCACTTTGGTAAATCCGCGTGACCCATTGCTCTAAGTATTTGCTGTTTGTTACTGCCCATGCTGCCGAAAAGACTTTTATTGAGAATAAAAAAAATCCCGGAAAACCTTTTCAGGTAACGTATAATCCGCTTTGATCATCCATAGGCATCAACATATTATTTCTCAGCATAAGGTGTTTTTCCCCGGCAAAACAGCGTGTATTAACGGGTTGTCAATCCGGTATCAATACTATAGCTTTAACCTGGTAAAACAGAAACTTAAACCGGTACTGATCCCGACGGGCTGGTCCTAATGGAAAAAGCGCTCCATGGGGACATTTAACGCATGGCTTAACTTCATTAAAGTTAATATGGTAGAATTGGATTTGCCATTTTCAAGTTTGGATATACTTGATTTTTCGAAGCCAAACTGCGTTGCAAGCTGGTTTAATGAGATCTTTTTTTCGTTGCGCTGTAATCTGATTTTTGACCCCAGCTTTTTCAGAAAGTCTTGTTCTTTAGTGGTGCTCATTGGTTGTGTTTTATGGCACCAATATTAAGGCGCATTGTTTAAATAAAAAGTGATACCAATCACCTTTTATTATGATTGTTGTTACTTTTTATCACAACCGGAAATGTCAATTTTAGGTTAGGCAAAAATAAATTGTAAGGAATAAGCTTTATTGTTATTTTATATTGCAAGCTTTGATATAGCCAGTTTTTTACTTGGGGCGAAAATGTAATTCTTTTTTACGATTTATAGTTCTCCTATCAGCCTATAAAAAATCAAGGCGTTCTTGAATAATTAAAAAAATTTACTATCGACCTCTTATCCCTCTATTTTGCCAGCTGTTAATTCTATCCGGACACAACCCGACGAAAGCGTTGATGAAAAGCTGTTTCACTTGCTTGTGGCCAAATTTACCATTGTAACGCGGGGCATAGAATGCTCCTTCGTTCCGGCTGCAGGGGTTGTTCCTATGTGGTATCAAACCCAGGTAGGTTCGTTTTTACATTCAGCACTAATCGCTGTAATGCACGCTTTTTTTCTGTCGCTTCCTGCTTGTAAATCAAACCACTACATGTTTTTCATAAATGCTTCTATACCTTCGGTTTCAACAAAGCCGTAAAATTGATTGTTTTTATTAATGACCTAATCTTAAAAAAGCAACGTTATGAAACCGTGCATTAAAATTTGTTTTTTGGGTGTCCTATTATTTTCAATGGCTGAGGCCAGGGGAAATTCAACCTATATATTTAACCCCTATTATCATACCTTCATCAATCCGAGAGCCATAAGCACCCTAAAACATGCTCATCAACCGGTTAACAGATCCGCGAGGTATGCGTCTCTGGATAGTGTAACCAAATTACTCCGTCTTAAACTTTATGTTGATCAATATAACTACGATGATATAGTGATTGGCTTTAATTCAGGTGCGTCAAACACCTATGATTTTAATGAGGACGCAAAGTATATGCCGGGTTTGGGCTCCGGAGAAGGATTGGCCAGCTATTCAAGTGATGGCGTTCCTTTGTCTATAAATCTTTTACCACTGCCAGCCCGGCAGGTGTGTATCCGGCTTGATTTTGAAGCCAAAAACAGCGGGCAGGTTTTACTTGAAAAAACCCAATTGGACCAATTGCCAGGCACCTATAGTGTTTGGCTCATGGATAGTTACCTTAAAGACTCGCTTGATCTTCGGGCGAATTCCAACTATACTTTTTCTATTAATAAAGCGGATACCGCGAGTTTTGGCAGTTACAGATTTTGTGTGGTGGTTCGTCAAAGCCAAACTCCGGTACCTCCGTTCCAACTGGCAGATTTCAATGCTTCAAAGTCAGGCACCGAAGCCGAAATATCCTGGGATGCCAAAAATGAGGCCAATAATACAATGTTTTCGGTTGAAAGAAGTGACGATGGCGGAGCTACCTTTCAAATTTTAGACACCCTCAAGTCTACTTCTGCCGGCCGTTATAATTATACCGATAATACACCGCCCATATCAACTGATCTGTACCGGTTAAAAATAGCTTTTCAAAGTGGTACGGTCAGTTTTTCAAATATAGTAATGCTTCAATTTAAAAATAGCATAAACACGATAACACGGAATATAAATATCTATCCCAACCCCGCAAGCAATGTTGTAAACCTTGCGATCCACCAGGCCGGGGCTAACAGCGTTATTGACCCGGTATCAACACAAGACAAGATGACTACCAGGGCTCAGGCAACCATGACATCAAAAGATGCAACAGTTTATAATATTAAAATAGTAAATATTTCAGGTTCAATTATCAAAATGGCGACATCTGCAACTGATACCTGGCAGCAAAACATCACCGGTTTATTGCCCGGAACCTATATCATAACCGTAACCAATAACAGTAATAACAAACTGGTCGGCCGCAGCTCTTTTGTAAAAATGTAATAATTTGTAATAATAGGTAAGTTTGATTTGTTTCCTGGAGAGGCCGTATCAAAATTCGAATGATGCGGCTTTTTATTTTACAGTAAATAAACCAACTTGCAGTAGCATTTTAATGCTGATTTCGGAGAACGAGCATTGTTGAATGAAAACTATCGAAAAGGGTCTCTTTTAAGCCGCTT
>NZ_CAIWNH010000382.1 GCF_903913935.1 uncultured Mucilaginibacter sp. | reverse complement strand
GGCGTTATCAAATCAACACCAGGCTTCCATTTCAAACGTCTTAAAATGGATTCAGGCCATTTTCTTTGGTACGCTTATGCTGTACTTTGGTAAAGTATTGTTCGTACCCTTATTATTCGGGCTATTGATCGCGCTGATCACATTTCCGATGTGTAAAAAAATGGAAAAATGGGGACTGCCACGTAGTCTGTCAATTGCGTGTTTATTAATGGCCGTGATTCTGTTGGTTATAGCATTAGGCTGGTTATTGGGTATAGAGATCAACATTTTTTTAAGTGACTTCCCCCTGATCTCTAAACGGTTATCGGAACTTACACCAGACATGGGAAAATGGGTAAACGATACCTTTCATATTGGTCCGACTGCACAGTCGGCATGGCTTCAAAAAATGACCGCTAACCTCGATGACGATATTACAGGTTTCCTGAAAGGCCTGTTAAATACGACGATCTCTACCCTGATTATGTTGGTCATGATCCCCATCTATGCTGCGCTGTTCTTATACCATAGGGAAACCTTTGTACGCGTAATCACCCTCATTGTAGGCGACAGATATAAAGTCCAGTTAGGATTGATCTTACATGAAAGCGTCGATTCCTATTTTAAATTTATAAAAGGAAATTTTTATGTTTATTCAATTGTGGCCGCACTTAACTGCATCGGTTTGTTTGCGCTAGGCATCAGGAATGCATTGTTATACGGAATTCTCACTTCATTTATGATGGTGATACCCTATATCGGCATTTTTATAAGTGCCGCGATCCCGGTGTCCATTGCTCTGGTTACCAAAGATTCGATATGGTATCCGGTTGGCGTAGTGCTGATATTTGTTTTTATTCAATACCTGGAATCCAATGTCATTTTCCCATGGGTAGTAGGCACACAGCTTGACCTGAGTACATGGGCAACACTGGTGGCTATTATTGCCGCTACCTTATTATGGGGCATAGCAGGCATGGTTTTGGTGTCTCCTTTTTTAGCGATATTAAAAATAGTAACAGACCATGTCCCTGCGTTGAAACCGCTTAATATCCTATTGAATCGTTCGGCCGGATACCAGGGTAAATAGGTAATCATTGCATAAAGCTTACCGCGGATACATTAAGACCTGCCGAATGGATGATCGTATGCAGCATCAATCATTATTTTTTTCCGGATTTCTCCTTTTGATAAATTTTACCAGCTCATACCAAACCACCGAAGCAACACCAGCGCCGGCGCAAATGCCGATTTGCTGAAGCGTAGGTGTGCTAAAGCCAAAAAACTGGGCTAAAGGCCTTACATAAAGCAATAGGCCCGTGATCGCAATTGTAATACTTATGATCAGCAAAACCAGGTTGTTCTTATACCTTATGGTCGTAAATAACGAATAGTAAAATGACCTATTGACCAGCGTCAGGGAAATATTGGCGGCGATCAATGTGGTAAACACAATTGTCCGGGTTATTTGTTCATTGTACCCATTATATACAGCATATTGATAAACGGCTAAAGTGCCGCAGGTGATCATTAACCCCTGAATGATGCTTGTTGTAAGCTCTTTCCAATTAAAAAAAGTAACAGAAAACGGCCTGGGCTTTTGAACCATGGTGTTTTTTTCCATTGGCTCGTTTTCATAGATAATTGAGCAGGTTGGCCCCATCACCAGTTCCAAAAAGATAATATGTACCGGAGAAAAAATATTAGGATAAATCCAGCCCAGTGCCAGGGGAAGAAAAACTGTTAAAACGATCGGGATGTGAATTGAAATGATATACTGAATGGCTTTTTTGAGATTGGTATAAATCCGCCTGCCCATTGCGATAGCATCTACCATTTTCGACAGGTCGTCTTCCATCAATATCAATGATGCGGCCTCTTTAGCAATTTCAGTACCTCTTTTTCCCATGGCAATGCCAATGTGCGCAGCTTTTAAGGCCGGTCCGTCGTTTACACCGTCGCCTGTCATGGCGACTATTTTATTATTCGCTTTAAAGGCGTTGATGATCCTCAACTTCGCTTCGGGAAACATACGCGAGAAGATATCAGTATCTTCCACTACCTTCTGCACTTCCCCATCACTTAATTTCATCAATTCTTCGCCGCTGATGCATTTGTCATACCCTTTAAAACCAATCTGCTTTGCAATGGAGGTTGTTGTTGCTGCATTATCCCCAGTTACTATTTTAACGGAGATCCCTGCTTTATAAAATTCCTGTAAAACTAACCCAATATTCTTTTTGGGCGGGTCGTAAAAAGCCACTATGCCTTTAAATAAAAAGCGGAACTCCTGTTGGGTAGCCGGAAAGTTATTCCCTGCAAAATCGGCCTCGCCAACCGCTAAAATCCGGTAGCCTTCTGCTGTCAATGCTTCAATAACTGCTTCTATCTTGCTGATTTTATCTTTAGTCAGATCACTCACCTTTAATATAGCTTCGGGAGCGCCTTTTGCAGCGATTATCCGCTTGCCATTGTGTTCAAATAAATGCGTCATCATTGGCGGCTTTCCGCCTAAGGGATATTCATGAACCATTTTATATTCAGGCCGCTCATCTGGGATTCCGGTTTTAAGATAAGCCTTGTGCAAGGCGATTTCCATCGGATCAAACGGAATGGGCTCGCTTGCCCACATCGCCATCCTGATCAGTGCCTTTTCATCGTCATTCAATGTGCCTTCAGCGTCAGTGATCTTTGTGCCGGGAACAAAAATTTTGGCGAGGCTCATTTCATTTTCCGTTAATGTCCCTGTTTTATCAGTACAAATAACAGAGGCACTACCGAGTGTTTCTACGGTCTTCATTTGTTTCACCACCACGCCCATCTTCATCAGGCGCCATGCACCCAGGGCCATAAAAGTTGAAAAAGCTACGGGAATTTCTTCAGGCAGAATGCTCATGGCAAGCGTGAGCGCTTTTATTAAACTATCGGTTAGGTTATAAGAATGAAAATAGTTTAATACCCATACGATAATAAAAATAAAAACCCCGGCAACTACCATCTTTTTCACAAAATTATTGATCTGCGTTTCTAATGGTGTGGGTTCCTCCTTGATGGCAGCAAGGCTTTTCCCTATTTTTCCCAGGCGGGTTTCATTGCCGATTTCTGTAATGCTGGCAATGGCGAGTCCGCTGGCAACGGTTGTTCCCTGAAAGATCAAATTATTTTCGGCAGCCCGGTCTTTATAAACCGCAAAGGATTCGCCGGTAAGTATCGCTTCGTTTACCGAGAAATCATTAGAATGGACAATCTTTCCGTCAGCTGTTATCGATTTTCCTTCTTCAACGATCAGGCTGTCGCCGACTACGAGGTCCTCACTTTTTATATCGACGGTTTTTCCGTTCCTGATGACCTTACAATAAGGTTGGCTGAAATCCTTTAGTTTTTCAAGCGCATTCCGGCTCCTTGAATCCTGAAACAATGAGATTGCAGACACCAGTACTACAGACGAAGCAAGAAAGATGCCGTCAGCAGCGTTGCCGCTTATAAAGTAGATACCGGAGGTAACCAACAGCAAGATAACCATCGGTTCCCTGGCAAGTGTTTTTATAGCTTTAAAAAAGGTATTCTCTTTTTTGTACGAAAGGCTATTAACCCCGTATTGCTCCCTCGACCGGGCAACCTGATCGTCAGACAACCCTTGAATATTGAAATTATTTACAGGCATAATAGCGTTGTCATGGGGATTGGGATATCTGGTACATACGCACCCCGGCCATAATACTACAAATCTCGTTTAACCACAATTAGCATATGATGACCAGTGTCAGTACAAATAGTGACATTCATCAATAGAATTTAACGAGCCAAAACAGGTAACCGGATTATCATTGTTTTGAGCTCCTTTAAACAAAAAAAGGTAGCCGTATGAGGCGGCTACCTGTCAAACCAATTATATTATACTCAATCTACAACATTAAAGTATTTGAGATACATAAATATACAACTTGTTGAATAGGGTAAACCCGCCATTTTAAACAGGGGCCTATTTTATAATAAAAATTTAAAACAAACAGGCCTTTTTATATTGCAAATAATTAATATTCAATTATTTAAAAAACAAAGAGCCAACGATTATATATGATTTTTTTACCTAAAGGAGTTGATTTATCGTTTTTTTAAGAAGCTATCATACTTAGAATTCGTTTTCTATAAGTTCAATTACCTCTCTCAAAATTTATTTTTTCATTTTTAGCAGTTTGACAACAATGTCCCCTACTTCTTTTCCGTATTCGTGCGATACCACGCATGAATTATAATAGTGGATCCCTCCATAAAACCTTCCCCAAATATTTTCGTTGGCGGCGTCTCTGAAAGATTTATAAGAACGGCTTTTGATCCCAAATTCAAGTTCCGATGTATCTGTGTAAGCTACATGATCACCCAAAACGCTTGAAAGCGCTTCGGCTGCAGCGCCTGAGTTAGTACAATGTCCACAGGTATATTCAGGGAACGGAGGGGTTTGCAAATGCGGGCGCCAGCTTGGATCAAAATATTTATTGATCACTGTTTCAGGTCTTACTGTTTTATAAATGTATTTTTCTGTCCAGCATTGGATAAAACCATCAAAAATAGCAATACTTGTTTTTGCATATGCGCAAACGGTGGTGTTAAAATCGGCCTTTGCTTTTGCAGCGCCAATTCCCACAACACTCATCCAGTGTCCCGGCGGAGAAAACTTTTTGGTAATGAACATTACATGTCCTGAAACATTTAATTTACCCGGATTATCATCCCAAAATTCGGCTATATGTGCCTGCTCCGGCGTTAAATTTTCAGTGGTAGTTTTAATATATTTTACCTCGTGATAATACTTACTGCTGGTATCGGTAACGTTAAATGCAGGTGGCGGGGTAACAGCAATAGCCGGCACTTTGTTGATCACCATCGGTCGTATTTCGCTCCAATGTGGTTCGGCGGCTTCGCTATAAGCCGGTGGCGTTGGCACCCACCTTCCGGCAGAGTCATTTATTGGAAACTTTGATTCACTTCTGGTTTTCAGATAATTATCCTTTTTACTCCATTTCATGATGGCCGATGAAACCAATTTCGCATAATCTTCAGAATTCCCGATCATTTCAGCCGGCATACCATGCGCTACGGCTAACTGGTGCAGGCTATCAGTGTAATATTTAAGACTACCCTCCGGAAATGTAACTGCTTCTCCTACTTTACAAAAAGCCAATAACGCAGCATATTTATAATCAACCTGCTTTCCTTTAAAAGGCTTCGGGACCTCTTTCAATCCATTTAATTGCCCCGTCAGCGATTGATAATGTGCAGAATCACCTGCGGCAACAACCTCATACGCTGCAATATTGGCATAGGCATAATTTCGCGAAGCAACAACAGGCGAAAAATTATTACCCATAACCACCCCGTTTAGTTCATGTACGGTAGCGCTATACAGCGCTGGGTTATTAAATATTTTCTGATAATCCGGATTTTTACAAGATGCAAAAAACAGGGCTATAGCCAGGATAGAAAACAATAAACGTTTCATATTAAATAGTTTAAAATTGATTATTTTATTACATAAGTCTTTTTATCGGGACCTACGCCGGTAATAGTTAACGATTTCCAATTAGATGGCAATTTGCTTTTGATTTGCATTATTCCTTCAGGGGTAATGTCAAGTCCTCCAAAACCCATCAGCAAACTCTGAATTATGCCTCCGGCGCCGGTTGCAAAATAAGGATTCGTTCCACCTTTCGTTTCAGCAATTACCCTGAAAGGGGGATTTAAATTTGGCTCGTAAGCGTCTTTAAAAAAATGGTAGGCTTTATCGCCATTGCCCAATCGTGCATAAAGCAATGTAAATATCCCCTGGGTCATGGCCGGTGTGCCTTCGTTTGGTACGCGGGTTTCATAGTACTCCAGGTCTTTTTTTACCTGAGCATTATCTGTTATGGTTTTTAAAGGGTAGGCCAGCAGGTTTACATCAGCCTGTTTAATACCTTCGCCGTTATAGGTAGCAAATTCCCTGGTCACACCATTCGCCATTTTCAAAATGGGAATGTTTTGAGCCACCAAATCCCAATCCGGATCAGCCTTAAAACCTAAGACTTTAGCCGCGGCGGTTGCAGCCTGCAAATTAGCGATTGCCGCAGCGTTGGTATAAGCGTTATTGTCTACATTTTCGGCCCATTCATCGGCCGCGACAACGTCTTTAATATCATAATGCCCTGTACCATTTCGCTCAACCCTGCTTGCCCAAAAGTCGGCCGTGGCTGATAAAATAGGCCATCCTTTTTCCTGCAACCATTGCTTATCCTGGGTAACACAGTAATAGTTCCAGGCGCCTAAGGCAACATCGGCAGTTATATGGTGCTCAAACGGACCGCTCAACGCCCAAACAGGAGTTTCCTCAACACCACTATCCGCACTTTCCCAGGGAAACATTGCCCCTTTATACCCGTGAGAGAATGCGTTTTGTTTGGCAGGCCCCAAGCGCTGAAAACGGTATTCAACCAATGATTTCGCAATCTCGGGATGTAAAACCAGCAAAGCCGGGTACATCCACAAATCAGCATCCCAAAAAACATGGCCGTTATAACCCAGACCAGAAAGCCCCATCGGCGAAGGAGAATAAGCAGTTCCGGCGCGCGAAAATGAATACAAATGATAGAGCATGCTGTGTACATCCTGCTGGGCCTGCGCATCCCCTTCAATTTTTATATCACTTTTCCATAGGTCGGCCCAGGCATTTTTATGGTATTGGATGAGGCGGTCGCTGCCTTCCAGTTTGGCAAACATGGTTAAACGTTCGGCCTGGTTCAAGGGATCAGCATCGTGGGCCGACGTTATGGAGGAACCTGCTACGCCATACCTGTAGGTTTCGCCGGCGGCTATTGCTTTACTGAATTTCATCAGGTGCATATTGTTATCCCACATTTCGTGAATCACCCTTGGCTCCTGCCCGTGCGGTTCGTTAAACAAAAATGTATTTGAGGCACATAATTGTAATTTTCCCGTTGGGCTTTTGGCTGTGGAGGTTAATAAACTGATGGTTACATGCGGTCTGTCAATTTCATTATAATAATTTTGAACGTCCTTTAAGGCATCCGGCGCTTCCATTACGCTTGCTGCGGTAATGGTTATCGTTTTTTTAGCAGTAATAGCAATATCCATCAAAACTGTAAAGGGCAATTGCCTCAAAGAATAGTAGGTATATTTTACCGATGCTTCTTCTCCATAATCAAATGTGGCAGTAAAGGCTGCGCTTTGCATATCCAATTGCTGCTTAAAGTTCCTGATATTACCGGCATCTATGCGTTTGCCGTTTATTTCGAGGTACATGTTCAGCAGGTTAAAACTGTTTAAAAAGTTGCTGACCCTCCCCCTTCCATATAAATCATAGGCACCGGCCAAAACAACATTTTTAACTTTGAAGGGCTCAGGCGATGATACGATACCGATCATCCCATTCGCCACGGTTATTCCATAATAATTGGCCGGATCAATTTTATCAGCTTTAATTACCCATTCATCCTGGGCATTTGCTGAAGTTGAAAAAAGCAATGCAATCCCAACAATTATCGTAAGTAATCTATTCATATCTAATTAGTTGTTTTAAAAAACCTGATCCCGTTATTGTTAAATGCTACTGCATAAATTATCCCTTTAGCGGTTTTAACTGTTTTAATATCACGTACTTCCCCACGTAACATAAAACCTGAGTTAACCGGTGATTGCCAGCTAAAATCGCCCTTTTTACCCGATAGTATCAGATCTCCAAAATCGGCATCATAGCGTCCTTCAAAAGGTATCACGCCTGAGAAATTCCCTCCTGCCAGGATACCTTTACCAGGTGCAGCCATAGCGGCAAAGCCAAAAAGCGGCGAAGTTTGGGCCGACGACGGAAATGGTTTAAACCGGAAATTCCCATTTCCCTTATTAAAGAAAACCCCGGATGCAAAAGAGTTAGCTGTTAATGGCCTGGTATTGGTTATTGAATCGCCAAAAAGTTCATTAACCGTCTTCCCGGCAAAATCATGATAATATAAAAACTTCTTTTTTATTAATGGCACCTGTTTCTCGATATCGCCTTTACCTAAAAAGGTATAGTCTTTTTGGTCTATACTGTAGGTAAGCAATGGGTCAACTGTTCCGTTTTTATCAATATCAGTTAAATACAGTTTTACAGGGTTTTGGCCGGTTGGTTTAAGTTTTGAGTTGAGGCCATAATTGCCAGCAATGATATCCACTTTACCATCGCCGTCAACATCGGCAAGAACCACGCGCTGCCACCACCCCGATAACTTATCCATTTCGGCATTATGCTGTTCAACAAATTTACCATGTTTATTCATGAATACTTTCACGGGCATCCATTCTCCGCCTACCACCAGGTCGGGCCATCCATCATTATTAAGATCAGCAAAAGAGACAGACCGGAGCATACCGGCATATTTGAGCTCGCCGGGGATTTGCGCCTTTTGGAAGTGGCCATGGCCATCATTCATCAACAGATATGATTCCGGTATCGCGCCGAACTTACCTGCTTCGGGCGCACCAGCCACAAATAAGTCCGGGTAACCATCATGATTTATGTCAGCAACCGCTACCGCAGCCTTATTGACTCTGATTGACGGAATAGCATCCGAACGTTTAAAATGACCTTTGCCGTCATTCATATACAACCGATCAACTAAATCCGGCGACCCATTCTTTAGTTCATTTCCACCGCTAACTACGTATAGGTCAGGATGACCATCTTTGTTTACATCAAGAAAAACAGCATCAACATCTTCGCTGGCTTTATCCGTAACAAAGTCTGGTTGGGGCGAAAGTTTAAAACCGCCGCCGGTTGTCTGGATAAACAAAGCTCCCGGTTGTCCCTTTGCGCCGCAAACGTAAAAATCTTCCAGGCCATCATTATTTACATC
>NZ_CAIWNH010000381.1 GCF_903913935.1 uncultured Mucilaginibacter sp. | reverse complement strand
TAATTGGTTCTGACCCATACAAAACCGTTATAGAGCCTAAAATAAATCCGAAATCGAACATCCGAAATCCGAAATCCGACGTCGTCGTGCAACGTTGTAAAAAACCTTGCGTCATATAACATGCAAGCTGATCAAAATTTGGAAGCCGTATACATAGACAAGCATTATCAACTGGTGGTGGAGTGCAAACAGGGCAGTAAAAAAGCCTGTTATGAACTGTACCGTTTGTATTCAAAAGCGATGTTGAACGTCGCCTTTAGGATAGTGGGTAATATTGCCGAAGCAGAAGATGTTTTGCAGGAGGCGTTTTTGGATGCTTTCGGCAAGGTAAAGGATTTCAGGCAGGATACCACGTTTGGTTTGTGGCTGAAACAGATTGTTATTAACCGGTCCATCAACCTGTTGCGGAAACGCAGGCTGGATTTGATCGAACTGGAAGGCGGGCAGATAGAGAATATAGCTGATGAGGTTGCTTACGACGACGAGGAAGTAAAGTACAAGGCAGCCCAGGTGAAAGAGGCCATAAAAGAATTGCCCGATGGCTACAGGTTAGTGATATCACTTTACCTGCTGGAGGGTTATGACCATGAAGAAATTGGACAAATACTAAATATATCAGAAAACACATCGAGAACACAGTTTTTGAGGGCAAAAAGAAAGCTGGTAGAGATTTTAAATAAAAGGGGGATACCATCATGAGCAAAGGATTGGAAGATTTAATACAGAGGAACAGGGAGGAGTTTGACGACCTGGAACCATCTGCAGATCTGTGGGGAAGAATAGAAAAGCAGTTGCCACCGCAATTTACAGAACAACCAAAACGCGAAACGAAAACGTTTACACTGGGCTTCGTGCTGCGCGTTGCAGCGACAGTGATCGTTGTAATGGGCGCATCATTTGCACTCTATTTGCACAACAACCACAAGAATGGCGTCGACCTGGCAGCGATAAACCCTGAGTATGCCCAGCAACAGGTACACTATACATCGTTAATAGAAAGCAAGCGCACCGAATTAAAATCCATTGAAAAATCAGATCCGGAATTGTATAAGGAATTTAACTCCGAAATAAGCAAGATGGATTCGACCTATAAACAATTAAAAAACGAATTGCCCGCCAGCCCTAACCAGGAGAAAGTATTATTGGCCATGATCCGTAACCTGGAGATACAGACCCAGGTGCTTAACATGCAATTACAAGTGATTGAGCAGTTCAATCAAATAAAAAAGGAACAAAAAAATGAGAGTAAAAATATTTAAAATTTCTCTGCTGCCGGTTATGGCATTTTTAGCCATCACTTCCGCCGGGTTTGCACAGGATATTTCCGTGTCCGTAAATACGTCGTCCTCATCGGCAGTAACCGTTAACGCAAAAGTTAAGACAAAAAGAATCAAGGCAAAAATGAATAAGCTTAACAACGACCTTGAGTTGAGCCTGGATAATTTAGCCGCGAATATTACTGAAACTATAAATGATATTGCACCGAAAGTTGTTTCGGAAGTAACCAATATTGCCTCAAATATTGAGGTAGAAGTGAATGATGATAGCAGCAACGATAATGCATACAATGGCGATGATAAAGGGTCGGTAAACGAAAAGTTTAAAAGCTATAGTAAAAGCTACCCGATTGATGGCAACGACCGCATAAGGTTAAGTAACCAATATGGTAAAATAGTAGTAAACACCTGGGACAGGCATGAAATTAAGGTAGATATACAGATAAAAGCGGTGGCGCAAAGTGACGACGAAGCCCAGAAGCTTTTGGATGGCGTACAAATTATTGATAGCAAAGAGGGCGACCAGGTATCCTTCAAAACCCAGATAGAGCGCAATAACAGTTCGTGGAAAATATGGAACTGGGGCGGAAATAACGGAAAGCACAAAGTGGAAATTAACTACACGGTTTATATGCCTGCAAAAACTGATCTCAGTGTGGAAGATAGCTATGGCTCCATACAACTGCCTGATCTTTCGGGTAAAGTGAGGATCAGCTGCTCCTATGGAAGCGTTTTGGCGCAGAACCTGAGTAACCCGGCTAACGAAATTGAAGGCAGTTACGGAAGCCTGAAGGCGGGTAATATCAACGGCGCACACCTTGATTACTCGTACGGAAGTGCCGAGATAGAAGAAATCAATAACCTGAATGCCGACCTGAGCTACGGCTCATTTAAATTAGGAAAGTTAAATGGTACAGCATCGATAGACTTGTCCTATGTCGGCGGATTTAAGATAGATGAGATCTCCAATTCCTTTAATAAACTGAATATTGATGCTTCTTACTCCAGTGTGGCGCTTGGTGTGCCTTCAAATGATAACTTTAATTTTGATATCACCACCTCCTACGGCGGCTTTAGTTATGATGATGAAAAGGTGGCCATTACCAGTAAAACCCCGTCTGACGGCAGGCACGAAAGTTCGACCAAAAACTACAAGGGCCATTTTGGAAAAGGTGGTTCCGAATCCCAGATAAATATCCATACCAGCTATGGGAGCGTGAATTTTAAATGATTTGACACGAATGACACGAAAAAGTTCGAATTACACGAATTTAGGAATGGAAAGGTTTGCTGAGTTCGGATACAGTTGACCTTTCCCGTTACCTTTCGTCGTTCCTCAAACCACCCTGCACAACAGCCCTTTTAAATATTCACCTTCCGGGAAAGACGACCTCACAGGGTGGTCTTCCGGCTGGCAAAACTGGTAAATGAATTGTACCTGTTTACCTGCATCCAAAGCAGCCCAGGCCAGCACCTGTTTAAAAGTCTCCATGTCCATAGCGCCTGAGCAGGAAAACGTTGCCAGCAAACCGCCGGGATTCAGTAACAGCATCCCCATACGGTTAAGGTCCTTATAAGCACGTGATGCTTTATCTAATGCGGAGCGTGAGGGCGCATATTTTGGCGGATCGAGCACGACGATATCAAATGTCTCGCCCTCATCCCTGAATTTGCGGAGTTGTTTGTTTACATCGGATACAATTGGGGTAACTTTTGCTTCATCAAATTTATTCAGGATGATATTTTCCTTTAGCGTTTCAACCGCCAGGGCCGAACTATCAACTGTTGTCACCGATGCGGCGCCGTTTTGCAAGCAATTCAGCGTAAAGCCGCCGGTATAACTAAAACAATCCAATACTTTTTTGTCCTTGGCATGCGCCGCAAGTATTTTACGGTTATCGCGCTGGTCGCAGTAAAAGCCTGATTTTTGGCCTTCAGCGATGTTGATGTTATAGGTGATGCCGTTTTCTTTTACTTCAACCCGCTCAGGCGGGTGGCTTAAGGTAAGCGCGGTGTTGATAGTTTCTAATCCTTCGTGACTGCGGGAGGAAGCGTCGCTTTTATCAAAAATGCTTTCGGGTTTTAATAAAAGCTGCAATTCATCGATGATCACCGGCAATATTTTCTCTATACCTGAGGTCAAAACCTGCACGGCAAGATGATCTGCATACTTATCAACGATCAACCCCGGCAGGAAATCTGATTCGCTGAATATTAAACGACAGGTATTGGTTGTGCCATCTTCCAAAATGGAGCTTCGGCTTGCTACCGCTATACCCACTTTTGCGCGAAACCATTGCTCATCAACGGCAACAGCCTCATCCCATTCCAGCAAACGCAAAGCTACGCGTGATTGGTCGTTATAAAAACCATAAGCCATAAAACCGCCTTTGGCATCCATCAACCTTACAATATCTCCATTTGCAGGTTTGCCTTTTATGTTTTCAATAGCGCCGGAAAACACCCAGGGATGGCGATGAAGCACCGCTTTTTCCTTGCCTTTTTTTAATATCACATCGATCATAGTGGCAAAGGTAATCATACCTTTTTAAACATGTATTCAAGACGCGAAGCATCGCGTCTCTACGTTCGTGATTTGGATTGATTACGTCCATTAAAAATCAAACAACTTTAATTGGTCAGTTTGCCTTTCTTCTTTGGGCTTCACCGCCGCTTCGTTAAAATTGGAAAGCGAGATTCCCAGCAGCCTTATTTTTTTTTCCTCGATGCCTGTCGCCACAAGCAGTTTTTTAGCGGTTGCGCAAACAGTGTCCAAATCGTTTAAACCAGTAGGGAAGGACTGGTTGCGGGTGATCTGTTTAAAATCGCTGTATTTTATTTTAAGGGTGATGGTGCGGCCTTTCAATTCATATTGCTGCAGGCGTTTGCAAACCGTTTGGGCAATTTTGTCAAGCTCTTCCTCCATCTCTTCCAAAGTAGTAAGATCGTAAGGGAAAGTATCTTCGGCCGCCAGTGATTTTGTTTCCCTGTTGGGTTGTACTTCGCGGTTATCAATGCCACGAACGATCTGGTAATAAAACTTCCCTGCCTTGCCAAAATGCCTGGTTAATTCTTCTTCAGCCAGTTTTTTAAGGTCATCACCGGTATGCAGCCCCATATTCTTCATCCTTTGGGCGGTAACTTTACCAACGCCAAAAAACTTTTCAACGGGGAGCTTTTCCATAAAAGCCGCTATAGCTGAAGGGCCTATAAAAGTTAAGCCATCAGGCTTTTTGATATCTGAAGCGGTTTTGGCGACAAATTTATTGATGGATACTCCCGCAGAGGCAGTCAGCTGCAATTCATCCTTTATGGCTTGTTTAATTTGATTGGCGATCTCAATAGCGGATCCGATATTTAGTTTGTCGCTGGTTACATCCAGGTAAGCTTCATCCAACGATAGGGGTTCGATGAGGTCTGTATATCGGCTGAAGATCTCACGGATCTTTTGGGAAGCTTCTTTATATGCCGGGAAACGTGGCCTTATAAATATAGCATGCGGGCAAAGCTGCAAAGCCTGTTTAGATGACATGGCCGACCGGATGCCGAATTTGCGTGCCTCGTAACTTGCGGTAGCCACCACGCCGCCACGCCCTTCGGGCAGGCCGCCGACTACTAAGGGTTTGCCACGGTACTCCGGGTTATCCCTTTGCTCAACCGATGCATAAAATGCATCCATATCAATATGAATGATCTTGCGGTAGTTTTGAGCGTCTCCCTTTTGCATTTTGCTGCAGCCTGATTGTTGGTTTACCCAAATATAAAGGGAATAGCAATACTTTAATTACCCTGGATTTTATTATAAATTAAGGAAGATCATAACTTACCGGCACGGGTGGTAAAAGGGTAGTCTCATCAAGCGGCACCTGGTCTTTTGACAAGATGGGGTTTCGGCTGTGGTAGTTATCGTATACCGTTTTCTGCAAGTCGCTTCCCGCTGTTTCCGGTGGATTAAAGCTGAAAACAAACGGTATAATGAAATCATGCATTTTTTCAGCGCTGGAGATGATCCATTTACGGTTCGTTTTTCGCAACGCGTCAATTACGGGTTGTACCAATAGGGCATCATCGGCATAATAAACAACTATTTTGCTGATCCGGCCATTTTGACTCGCGGTAAACTTGATAACGGCGGTACCAATTATTTTTCTTTGGATGATATCCTGCGAAACATTCAAACTGTCTTTAAAGAACTGGGACATAGCATCATTTCCGCCCTGAAACGGAAATGATAGTTGCTCCTGTGCAAAGCAGTAAGCCGTTTGAAATATAAGGGCCGCAATAAATATTATCTTTTTCATTTATTCATCCTTTGGCGCTCTTTTGCTGCCTTCATAAAGTTCGTACTCCAGCAGGCGGCAGTCGAGTTTGCCATTATAAAATTCAATCTTCCTTTTTGCTGACAGCCCAATTTTTTTTGCAAGATCAGGATTGCCGGTAAATATATAACCCCAGTATCCCTTGCATTTGGCTTTCATAAAATCGCCCACCCGTTTGTAAGTCATCTCCAGTTTAGTGTGAACCCCCAGGCGTTCGCCGTATTCGGGATTAAACATCACAATGCCTGCCTCTTCGGGCACGGGCGTATCTGCAAAGTCACAAACGCTGAATTCTATTAAATGTTCTACACCGGCAGTTTTTGCATTTTTTTGGGCGATATCAACCGCGTCATCAGATATATCGGTAGCAATAATTCTAAACCCGATTTCCTTTTTTGCTTTGTCCTTTAGTTTCCTTCTTTCAGTAAAGAATACGGTTTCATCATAGCCCATAATATGCATAAAGCCATAATTCATCCTGAAAAGGCCCGGGCATTTATCGGTTGCCAGCAGGGCAGCTTCAATAGCCAGCGTGCCCGAGCCGCACATAGGATTAATGAAAGTGCTTTTCATGTCCCAGTTGGTGGCCATAATGGTGGATGCTGCCAGGGCCTCCAGCATTGGTGCCTTGCCGGGGATCTTCCGGTAACCATGTTTGGCAAGCGTTTCGCCGGAAGTATCCATAAAAATATCGGCGTCGCTGTCCTGCCAGTAAAGGTGCACCAGGGTTTTATTTACTTCGGGGCCGGAGTTTGGCCTTAAGCCTTTTTGGGCCTTTATCCTGTCGGCAATGGCATCCTTAACCTTAACGTTTGCAAATAAAGGTGTGCGGATATGCTCATTATTAACGTTGGAAGATACCGAAAAATAGCCCGAAAAATCAATCAGTTTTTCCCATTCAATTTGAACAAGGTTATCATAAAGTTCCTGTGGATCATCGGCCTTAAAGCTTTTCAACAGGTATAAAACCTGGCTGGCGCAACGCAGGTTAAGATTTAAAGCAATACAGTCCGTTACCGTGCCCAAAAGCTCGACGCCGGTTTGAAAAACACGGACAGGTTTAAAGCCCAGGTCCTCTACTTCTTTTTGGAGGTAGGGCGACAGCCTTTTATTGCAGGTAATAACGATTTTACTTTCAGTGTGGAAAACTTGCATAATATTTTGCGAATTTATGAATTAAATACGGCCGTTTTTGTTTCTTAATCTATTAACTTTACATCTTTAAATTTTTTAGTTTATGGAAATTAAAGGTAAGGTACATGAAGTAGGTGCAACCATGCAGGTAACCGACTCGTTAAAGAAAAGGGAACTGATAGTTGAATATATCGAGAATCCTCAATATCCCGAATATTTAAAGTTCGAAGCTATACAGGATCGCTGCAATTTGCTCGACAATGTTAAGGTTGGTGATGATGTTGAAGTGTTCTTCAAC
>NZ_CAIWNH010000380.1 GCF_903913935.1 uncultured Mucilaginibacter sp. | reverse complement strand
TTGAAACGCCTGCAATTGTACCGGGGCCTTCAATTTTAAAGTGCAGAAGGTTTGCTGCATTTGGTTGAAATACACCATCCTTATCTGTTATATTTACAATAACATAAGACAAGTCCTGTTCATTTGCTGCTATTTCTTTTCGATCGGCAGTTAATTGAATTTTAGCCGCATCACCGGAAGTTTGTAAAATGGTCGATTCAACTTCCTTATCATTATCTACCCCTACTGCTTTAAGCTGGCCTGGCAAATAAGGTACCGTAAATGTGGCTTTATATTCCTGTTCACCAGTCGTTGGCTTCTCGCCGATGAGTTTATCGTTGAGGTAAAGCCTTACCCTGGGGTACTTTGAATAAATTTCTACCTGGATGTCCTTTCCTAAAAAACCGGGCCAGTTCCAGCTTTCCCAGGTTGGCCAAACCGCCCACCAGGTTGTTTTAATTTCAAGGGGATCAGGAGCAGGTTCACGTACCGCCATGTAAAGTTTTTCGGTGCTATTATACAACATGCTTCTGTAATGTGAGATGGGTTTTCTCCATCCAGTTATATCTATATCGCCGCAATAAGCGCCATGCCATGGAAATAAGTCATGTTCCCAGTGTTCACCAGGCACATCCCCCGAATAGTACCAACGACCTATCCCTGATTCTCCGAGATAATCTACGGCTGTCCAAACAAAATCTCCGATAACGTAATTGTTGTTTTGCACCAACTTCCAATTGGAAAAGGCGTCCTTCGGGTAGGACTCTGTTTGAAAAATTATCCGCGAAGGAACCCTTTGATGGTCCGAAGGTGCACTCCACAAATGATAATTATAACCACCAACGTCATGCGCAGCCATCAGGGAATCAAGGGCCGCCCAATCCTTGCCGGCTTCTACAATAGCAGATGTAACAGGGCGGGTCGTATCTATTTCTTTTACAGCATTTGCTAGCATCCTGGCTGTTTTAACAGCTTCGGGGCTACCTCTTTCAACTATTTCATTGCCAATACTCCACATAATAATTGAAGGATGATTACGGTCGCGCAAAACCATCGCATCTAAATCACGTTTCCACCAACGATCAAAATACTGCGCGTAGTCATATTTCTTTTTCCCTGCCCGCCAGCAGTCAAATGATTCATCAACTACTAACAGGCCCAATCTGTCGCAAGCATTTAAAAACGCTTCGGATGGGGGATTATGAGAAGTTCTTACAGCGTTAAATCCGGCTTCCTTAAGCAACTCGACTTTACGTTCTTCAGCACGGTCAAAAGCAGCGGCGCCCAGGCAACCATTATCGTGGTGCATACAGCCACCATTAAGTTTAACAACTTTGGCATTCAGCTGGAAACCATTTTCCGGTGTAAATTTTATGGAACGTATGCCAAAATTGGTACTTGTTTCGTCAACAACGTTCTTATTTTGCAATAACTGTATCCGGGCATTATATAAATGGGGAATTTCCGGTGTCCATAGCAGTGGATCAGTCACCGTTATGGTTTGGGCGATTTCCTTCTCACTATTGGCGGCTAGTTCAATCTTTATTTGGCTATGCCCTCCATTTTTAGAATTCCCATCTGCTAAACGGGTGCTGATAAGAACACTTTGAGCCGAGCCTGTTTCGTTTTTTATTATTGTTTTAATTTGAACTGTTGCTTTTTTCGGGGAAACATCGGGAGTTGTAATTGAGACGCCCAAATCTGCTACGTGGACCGCGTTTGTAGTTATCATCCAAACATGGCGATAGATACCGGAACCACTGTACCACCTGCTGTTCAGTTGTTGGGAATTATCTACTCTTACCGCAATCACATTTTCGCTATTAAAATCCAGGTAGGGCGAAAGATCATAACTAAATGATGAATAACCATAGGGATAAGTTCCAAGCGATTTTCCGTTAATAAAAACTTCAGAATTCATATAAACCCCTTCAAAATAAATGGAAACTTTTTTGCATTTCCATTCACCCGGCGCTTTGAAAGACTTTCGGTACCAACCAACACCTGCCGGAAAATATCCCCCTTCGCCGCCAGTTGAGTTTCCAGGACTTATTTTCCCTTCAATACTCCAATCGTGTGGCAAATCAATGCTCCGCCAACTCATGTCGTTAAAATCCTTTGATTTTGCTAATGCTGTATCTCCCAGATAAAATTTCCAACTATAATCGAATAGCTGTTTTTGGTCAATTTTCCCGGGACTTTGAGCATGGCATACCATGTTGCCAGCCAAAAGCATGCAGGCTATAACTATTGTTTTTATGCGATATACTTTGTTGTTAATACGATGTTGTTTCATAATGATCTGTTTTTTTGACCAAGCGATATTTCAGTAGTTCAACTTTATTGAACTTTTAGGACAACCTCGTCTCCTTTGAGCGTTCCGGAAGTGGCTTTTAACCGAATTTCCCCAGCCTGTTTATTTGATTGCACCAGCACCAAACAATATCCGTTGAACGCCATCCGTTTGCTGGCTTTATCCGGTTCGTGGCTGCTGGGGTTACCATTGCCTGTACCAATTATTCTACCCGGTCCATCAATTGAAAATGTGACCAGGTTGTCGGCTACCGGGACAACCCTGCCATTTGAATCTTTGATGGCAACCCTAATTACCGCCACATCGCAACCATCGGCTTTAAGTACCTGCCAATCGCTCGTGAGTGCCACCTCTGCCGGGTTGGTTGTTGTTTCAACAATATCAGTTGTTACCAGCTTTCCGCCTTTGAAGCCCCTGGCTTCCAGCTTGCCAGGTTTGTAAATAAGCTTCCATATCAGTTTGGTATAAGGAATTGCTTGCTG
>NZ_CAIWNH010000379.1 GCF_903913935.1 uncultured Mucilaginibacter sp. | reverse complement strand
TCCCTAAAGATATTTATACGGTAAATTATCAAACCAATATTCTTTCATCTAATGAAAAAGATAGCGGGTGGCAACTTTTATATGATGGTCATACTTCAAATGGTTGGCGCGGCGCAACGTTGAAGACTTTTCCGCTAAAAGGCTGGTTGTATGCAGACGGCACTATGCATGTATTACCGTCCGAAGGAAAAGAAGAATCAGGTGGCGGCGATATTGTTACCGATAGCCTTTACAGTGCTTTCGATATTTAGTTTGAGTTTAAAATTACGCCGGGCGCCAATAGTGGCGTAAAATACTTTGTTACCTTATCCGAGGTTACAAAAGGCTCCGCAATAGGTTTGGAATACCAGGTTTTGGACGATGCGCTACACCCTGATGCTAAACTCGGTCGCAAGGGCGACCGTACCCTGGCCTCACTATATGATTTGATCCCCTCAAACAAACCTGCCCGCTTTGTAAGGCCTGTAGGGGCATGGAATATAGGAAGGATCATTGTTTATCCCAACAATCGTGTAGAGCATTACCTTAATGGCATCAAAGTATTGGAGTATGAACGCGGCTCAAAAGAGTTTAAGGATTTGGTTGCTGTGAGTAAATACGTGATCTGGAAAAACTTCGGCGAAGCCAAAGAAGGCCACCTTTTATTGCAGGATCATGGTAACGAGGCCTGGTTCAGGAGCATAAAAGTTAAACGGCTATAGTCTGAACTCGAATTTATGGAATTTCCGGAATTTTTAGAATTACCTAATCTGTATATTTTGAAAATTCCGGTAATTCATTAATTCGAAAAATTCGAGTTCAGACAATCTCATTCTTCTTTTGAAAACTGTAATAAAGGTAGAACAGTGATGGTAATATCAAAAAACTGCCGATTACAAGCGCCCAGCCAAGGTCGTCAATCGTTTTATCGGGAGCGTGAAGGGCATATAGCGACAGGTTTTTCCCGCCTTTGATCATGATAAAATAGGGGTTGTGCATATAGCCCACGGCCAGCAGGATCATCGATACCTGGAAACCGGCAAATATCCGGATGATCTTCATTTTACCCCGATATATCAAAATCCACATTAAAATAAGGGAAATTGTGGCTGAAATTACGGCAGTAAGGCTTACGGCGTTGCCAAAGATCCAGCGCGCGAGGCGTACGTCTTCAAATCCGGCGGCAATGAAAACCATGCCCCCAAAAATAGCGGCGATTACATTCATGTATTTTGCTTTTCTGATAAACCGTTTGGCATCTTTTTCATCATCGGCCTCGCCGATAAGGTAAATTGCGGCAAGGTATCCGCTTAATGCTACTGTAAACAAACCTACCGCAACGGAGAAGTAATTGAGCCAACTGAATATATAACCAGCAAGAAATGTTGCAGGATGCAGGTCTATCTGCCTTGAAATGGCGCTTCCCGCAATTATCCCTAAAAAAAGCGGCGTAATAAAACTGGAGTAAACGAATATATGGTTATAAAGATTTTGCGTACGTTCGCCTTTTATAGCATCATAACTCCTAAAGGCGAAAGCGGTACCGCGTGCGGTAATACCCATCAGCATTACTAGTAAAGGAATATGCAGGTAAGTACACATCTGGCTGTATATTACCGGGAAACCGACAAAAAGTATCACTACAGCAATAATCAGCCACATATGGTTGGCTTCCCATATCGGGCCAATGGCATGGTACATGGTTTTACGCGTTTGCTGCCGGTTTTTTTCCGACGTAAACAGTTCAATTATCCCCGCGCCAAAATCGGCCCCGCCAAGCAGAAAATAAAGCACGATGGCTAAAAACAGGAAGGCAATTACAACATAAAGCATAACTATCAATTTAACGGTCGTACAACTCAGGAACCATTTTTATCTGGCGGCTTAACAAAACGATTACGGCGATACTTAGAGTAAAATATACCGCAGTAAAAAGGTAAAATGAATAATGAATACCGGGCATTGGCGTAACGGCCTGGCTGGTACGCATAATGCCCTGAATGATCCATGGCTGGCGGCCAACTTCAGTAACCGTCCAGCCGGCTTCAACAGCAATAAAACCAAATGGCGTGGCCCAGATAAAAAGATTAAGAAACCATTTTTTGTATAACCAGCTTCTTTTCTTCCATATAGCAATAAAATAAACCAATCCCAGGATCATCATTGCCGAGCCTATGGCAATCATTAATTCAAAAGCAAGATGAGTAATGGTGACTGGTGGCTGATTTCGAACCGGGATCTTATCTAATCCATTAACAGGTTCTTTAAAATTATCATGCACTAAAAAGCTTAACATCCCAGGAATCTCGATGCCATAATTAACTTTTTTCGCGGCCGTATCCGGAATTCCGCCGATAACAAGCGGAGAATAAGGTTGGGTGTGGTAGTAAGCTTCCATTGCACCTAGCTTAGCCGGTTGTGTTTTATAAGCATTCTTTGCAGACAAATCGCCGCTGAATGGTTGCAAAATAGCGGCAACCGCACCGAATATGATGGCAATTTTAAATGCTTTGGTATGGAAGGTAATATTCTTTTTCCTGGCGATCATCAGCGCGTGTATGCCTGCAACCGCAAATCCTGTAGCAGAAAATGCCGCCAGACTCATGTGCAGCGCTTCATTAAACCAGGAGCCATTGAACATGGCTTTAATAGGATCGATATTTAAGTATTGACCGTTTACAAAATCAAAACCTGTTGGATTGTTCATCCATGAGTTGGCTGAAACTACCAGTATGCCTGAAATGATCCCGCTTATGCCTACTATCAACCCGGTAAAAAAATGAAACCATTTGTTGAAACGGTTCCATCCGTAAAGGAAAAATCCAAGGGCTATCGCTTCAATAAAAAAGGCGACACCTTCCAGGGAAAATGGCATTCCAAATATTGGGCCCGCATTTTCCATGAATTTTGGCCACAGAAGCCCGAGTTCAAATGAAAGGATAGTGCCCGATACCGCACCGGTAGCAAAAAAAATGGCTACGCCTTTGCTCCAGGCCTGTGTGATGTTTTTATACACCGGGGCGCCAGTTTTTATCCATTTATAGTGAGATACCGCCATAAAGAACGGCATAACCATACCTATACATGAATATATAATATGAAAACCTAGCGAAATAGCCATTTGCGAACGCGCCGCAATAAAATCATTCATATTTAATTTGTTGTAAACCGCTAAATAACTTTTGCAAATATAACCCACACTAAATTAAACGGTTGGTAAAAACAACAACGGTTGTTATATAGAATAGTTCTAAAATATAATATAGAATTATTCTAAAATATTTTACAATTCAGAAAATTATTATTTATTTTACGGCAAACTATTATAAACTCAGGATAATCAGGTTACTTGAAACGATTATTTGCCATCATATTATTGAGTGTTCACCTGTTTAATTTAGGTGGGTACGCCTTGTTTTACCAATATTTCATCCACCGGGCGGATGTTCAGATGGTGAAAGAGGTTTACAATGATAAAATAAATGATTCGAGGTTTATAGAGCTAAAGATCCCCGTTCATATGCCAACAATAACCGATTGGACGGAATACGAGGTTGTAGCAGGTCAGGTTCAATTGAAGAATGCCTATTACAACTATGTAAAGCTTAAAATGACAAGGGATACCATGTATTTTATTTGCTTACCAAATACTGCTAAAACACGGCTTGTGGCTGCAAATATTATTACAGCCAAAGAAATAAGTGATGTCCCTATGAGTAAGAAAGGCGAACAGGGAATGAAGAAGTTAAGCACTTCCGACGAATACAGTTTACCTGTTTTCAAATATCATTATGCTGCGTTTGAAACGCTCATTAAACCTTGTTGCAAAAATGTTTTTTTAGGGTTACATAATCCTTATATCGAATCTCCGGGCAAACCGCCCAATTTCATCAGCTAATATTGCTGTTTATTGACCCTTTGTACCTGCCTGAATATTGATGATTGAGGTGGTAAATTCAATTTCTTTATAGCAAAAAACTTGTTTGAGGCGCATTTATTATGCGATTGATGCTGGTTTTACCTGTTCGCTTATTGATAAGTGGTTTTTAAACAGCCCTCCATGTGCTTGATATCATCGAGCCAATCACCGATGCTGCGAATTATTTTTTGCTGGCATTGCAACGACACACATTAACCCTTTTACTTGACTTTTTATAATCAACAAATGATGAAACCTTTACGTCTATATTTTTATAGATCCTGTTTATCTGCGTTTTTATTAACGGCGCTCGGCCAAATTGCCCGGGCACAAACTGATGCGGACGCATTGATGATCCCCAAAAATATGTTTTGCGCAGTGGCAAGTTTCGACCACAGCAGCTGGACAAATTATTGGGAAGGTACTTTTAAGCGTAACAACTTAAATATCGGCACCTTGTCTGCTAATTCGTATATGGCGATGGGCAATTATGGCATCACCAACAAGCTGGACCTCTTATTTACTGTTCCTTATGTGACCACTAATGCATCTGCCGGAACGCTGAAGGGCCAAAGCGGTTTCCAGGATCTTACGCTTACACTAAAATACCTGGCTTTTCAAACAGAAATAGGAAAAGGGATTTTTAGTGTGCACGCAATTCTTTCGGGTACACTACCGCTTAGTAATTATGAGCCTAACTTTTTACCTGTATCTATTGGCCTCCATTCACAAACAGTTTCTCTCCGCGGATTGGTTAATTACCAAACTGGCAGGTTTTTTGTTGCCGGGGCGGCGCAATATATCCAGCGCAGCGATATAACGATTGACCAGAATGCATACTATACTACCCAAATGATTTACAGCAACAGGGTGTATATGCCAAATGTTAATAACCTTTTGTTTAGTGCAGGCTACCGCAGCCTGAAATTAAATATCGAGGGTATTGTTTCACAAACCACCACTTTAGGCGGTTTTGACATCCGTAAAAACGATATGCCTTTTCCAAGCAACAGGATGAACTTTACTACAGCAGGTGGCCTGGTAAAATACAGCTTTGATGGCGTTACCGGCCTGGAATTGACTGCCGGTGGCAACTATGTTTTAAAAGGCCGCAACGTTGGCCAAAGCACCGACTTTTTTGGTGCGGTGCAATATGTATTTGATTTTAATAAAAAACACTCTAAATAAATTCCGCCATGAAAAGACGATTACTTAATTTTTTACCGCTGATAATAATTGCAGCTGTAGTTTTTTTAGGGTCATGTAGTAAAGAGATTATTGACCGTACAAGCACTTTCCAAGCCCTTAAACCGTCAAATGAGGACGTGAACGCGGATACCTGGAAAACTGTTTTAATAGCAAATCCAGCAGCATTTACTGTAGCAGCTCCGGATGCTATTAATTCGGCAGCATATACTGCCGATGTGAATGAGGTGAAATCCTATCAGAATAATTTAAGCGATGATCAAAAGGCCATCATTGCCTATTGGAGAGCCGGCGCCGTTTTGCGCTGGAATGAAATTTTGCGCGACCTGGTGGCGAAATATAATTTGCCGCCGTACCAGAACCCGGATGGCACTTATCCATTCCCAAGTTCAGCAAACCCTTTTGCTTATCCTGAATTCCCGTTCTCAAACCCGCCTTATGCCGCCCGCGCATATGCTTATGTAAGCGCAGCACAATACGATGCATTGGTAACTGCATACCATTTTAAAAATCTTTATAAAAGGGCTGCAGTGTATAAAAATGTTCCGTCAATCGTTCCGGTTACCCCTAAATCATCATTATATTCTTACCCGAGTGAAGATGCCGTTGTAGCAGGCGCAACAGTCGAAATGTTGAAGTTTTTATTCCCGACAGAGGTTAATTATATACAGCAAAAGGCAAATGAAGAAATGCAGTACCGCATAATGGCTGGTGCAAATGTTCGCGGAGAACTTACAGCAGGCCAAACTTTAGGTTCGCAGGTGGCTGATGTATTTGTTGCCCGCGGCAAAACCGATCGTGCAGGCAAGGCAATTGGTTCGGCACCTGTATGGCTGGCATTACAAAACAATGCTACTTCAAGGGGTGACCAATACTGGACCAGTCTTGAAACACCGGCAAGGCCACCCATGCTGCCTTTATTTGGTAAAGTGCTTCCGTTTTTGTTTGATACTTTAACTGTGGTGTCGCTTCGCCCGGCTCCGCCTTTTGTGGCCGGTTCTGATGCCTTTAAGGCAGAAGTAGCAGAAGTGCTTTCCTATAGCAAGAACCCAACCCGCGAACACCAGGCCCAGGTAGAATTTTGGGCTGATGGCGCCGGTACCTATACGCCGCCCGGTCATTGGAACGCTATAGCAGAAACTGAATTTGTTCAGCAAAATTACAGTGAAGTACGCTGGGCCCGCAATTACGCTTTATTAAATATAGCTGAAATGGATGCAGCTATATGTTGCTGGGATACCAAATACTTTTACTTTAACATGAGGCCAAGCCAGGCTGACCCGCAAATTAAAACTTTAACAGGGATACCAAACTTCCCATCGTACACCTCTGGGCATTCCAATTTCAGCGGTGCTGCTGCCGCAGTTTTAACCTACCTGCTGCCTGATAGGGGAAGTAAGTTCAACGATTTGGCTCAGCAGGCCTCAATGTCCAGGCTATTTGGTGCCATTCACTACCGCAGCGATTGCCAGGTTGGTTTGATAACCGGCGCCAAAGTTGGGCAGTATGCTGTTCAATGGGCACAGTCGGATGGTGCAGGTATAAAATAATGAGAAATAGTTGATTAATAAAACCCCTTTGAAGGTGGGTTAAGGCTCCGGTAAAACGGAGCCTTTTAAAAACTTTAACATTTAAACTTTAAACAATAATTACATTAAAAAAACGACATGAAAAAAACTTTACAAACGCTTTTAGGAATTTGCTTGTTTATTTTAGTTACTCAAACAACAACGTTTGCCCAAGGTTGTGTGGCCATCCGAAGCACGGGCGGCCTTTGTACAATGGACGAACACCCGGATAGCCTGGCGCCACAAGGAGGCTGGCTATTCAATGCGAATACACGATATTTTAGGTCATTCAGGCACTTTAGTGGTAAACAAGAGCAATTCCAGCGTATTGCACAGGGGACAAACGTAATCAATCATGCTTTTACCGAAGATTCTTCATTGACACGCAATTTTAACAATCGCTGGTCTATGGCATTTGATGTTCCGATTATTTCAAACAGCAGATCATCGCTTTATGAGCATGGTGGATCACAGCGCCATAATACCTATGCATCAGGCGTCGGCGATATTACCCTGGTAGGTTTCGGATGGTTATTGAACCCCGCTAAGGCACATAAAGGCAATATCCAATTAGGTCTGGGTATTAAATTGCCAACAGGAAATGACAATGCGCAAAGTTATTTTTATAACGTCGGGCCAAATGGGTCAAAGCGTTTAGGCCCTGTTGATCAGTCTATTCAGCCCGGTGATGGCGGAACAGGATTAATAACTGAGGTAAATGCATTTTATAATTTCACCCACAGCTTTGGCTTTTATGGAACATTTTTCTACCTGATAAATCCGCAGGATGTAAATGGCGTATCAACAGCGCGCGGTGGAACAGCAAGTGCCAATTCGGTGCTGGTTACCAGTGATGTGATGAGCATTCCCGATCAAATAATGGCTAGAACCGGTTTTAGCCTTGGTGTAAACCATTTTGATTTCTCTGCAGGTGCACGTTATGAGTGCATACCGGTTCACGATTTGATTGGTGGAAGTGATGGTTTCAGAAGACCTGGATGGATTTTGTCAGGCGAACCTGGAGTTGACTATCGGATCAAAAACATATCCATATACGCCTATGTGCCAATTGCTATTTTGAGGGACCGCACACAAAGCGTAGCAGACATCAGAACAACAGAATTAACTGGTATTTACGCCCATGGAGATGCAGCTTTTGCCGACTACGTTGTTAACGTAGGCATTAGTGTGAAGTTTTAATTGAAGCTTTTAAATAAAGCCCCATCAAACGGGGCTTTATTTAAAATAATGAAGCCAGGTACTTATACGAAATATATAATTTTAAATATCGGGTTACCGAACGGGATAAAGGAGTTTACATTAATTAAATCTATATCAAACTTAAATATCTTATGAAAATACCTACCGAACCCATTGGAAGCATCCCCCGGCCTGCCGGATTAATAGCTGCAATTACCGCCCCTGCCGGTGGCGCAGAGTTAACAAAACTTTATGCTAATGCAGTTAGTGATACATTGGCAGCGTTAGAAAAAACAGGATCGCCTGTAATAACGGATGGAGAGCAAACCAAATCGAGTTTCGCAACTTACCCGCTTGAGGGCCTGTCAAATTTAGCAGCGGAAGGGATGGTGATCAATTTTGAGGATGGCCATTCCCGGCAGTTGCCGTTGTTAACAAGCGGACCGTTCAGATATGGAAAGTATGCTGTGGAGTATCTTAAAGCTGCGCAAAAGCAAACACAGCTGCCTGTTAAACAGGCGGTCATCTCGGCATCGGCGCTTAGCCTGATCTATCCCCAAAATGGGATAGCCGGCTATACGCAGGCAGAATTTATGGCCGATCTGCTGAACGAATGTGAAAAAGATATCAGGCATTGCCTGGAGCAAGGCGCTTACAAGGTTCAGATGGACTTTACTGAAGGCAGGCTATCTCTTAAACTTGATCCCTCTGGCGGCGTATTAAAACATTTTATTGGTGTTAATAACCAGGTATTCGACCGGTTTACCAAAGAAGAGCAACAAAAGTTGGGGGTGCATGTATGCCCCGGTGGCGATCACGACTCTACACATAGTGCCGATATAGATTACGCGGATTTTTTACCGGATCTTTTTGAATTGCATGTTGGCAGCTTTTATTTGCAGCTGGCAAGTGAACCGGATAGGGTAAAGGTTTTAAAAATAATTAAACAGTATCTAAAGCCCGATCAGACTGCATTTATTGGCGTAATAGATGTGCTTAACCCCACTATTGAAACCAGTGAAATAGTGAAACAGAGGGTATTGGAAGCGGCGGAATATATTCCGATAAACCAACTGGGGACTACTGACGACTGCGGCTTTTCGCCATTTTGTGATGATATATCCACGACGCGGGAAACAGCTTTTGCCAAAATAAAAGCCCGTGTTGAAGGAACAACGCTTGCAGAAGAAAAATTGTTTGCGTAGATAGTGAAGATTTAATAGGCGTATTTAATTTAGAAAGCGATTAACAGAATATTTAAACAACATGTTGACTAACGACAAGAATATATATTATACCCTCCGTATTGCTGCAGCTATGTGTTTTATAGGGCATGGTGCCTTTGGAATAATTACCAAAGAGATTTGGTGCAATTATTTCGGGGTATTTGGTATCGGTCATGCTATGGCATACAAATTGATGCCTTGGCTGGGTTCCTTTGATATTTTGTGCGGGCTATCGTTATTATTATATCCTACCTGGGCAATTGTTGGTTGGCTGGTTATCTGGGGAGCAATAACGGCTTTTTTAAGGCCCATGTCAGGAGAACCATTTGCAGAATTTATCGAACGGGCAGGCAATTTTGGCGCGCCATTGATCCTTTTAATTTTATACAACCGAAGCGGGGATAACGTTAGCTGGTTTGCTAAGATAGATCCTGTAAAAGAATATAACAGCGATAACCTCGGTATGGCTGTTAAATGCTTAAAGGTTATTGTTTTTCTTTTGATCATAGGTCACGGATGGCTTAATTTGATTGAGAAGAAAGGTCTTATAGGGCAATATTCATCGCTGGGATTTTCTAATCCGGCACTTACTGCGCAAATAGTTGGCATTTTTGAGGCCTTATTGGCGGCTTCCATATTAATAAAGCCTATACGCCCGGCTGTTCTTGCTTTATTGATTTGGAAAATGGGTACCGAACTCTTTTATCCGCATTGGGAATTGTTTGAGTGGATTGAGCGGGGCGGTAGCTACGGGGCGATACTGGCTTTGTGGTTTGCATTGCCCCGGTTCTCATTAAACCTAAAAAATAAGTTGATTACTACCTGATTGTGTTTGGTGTTAATATTGATTTAATGCTGATATAATCGTTTCATTTTATAGAGTTGATTGTTTTGATTTAAAGAAAAGCCGGGCGTGAGATACCCGGCTTTTTATTTATGTTTGCTTTTAAATTAACTCATAAAATGAATACTCCTGAAGAAAATTTCAACGGTCTCGCCCTTAATTTACCACCTGCGCCAAAACCTCTCGGCGTTTATAAACCATGTTTAATTGATGGGAAATATTTATACGTTTCTGGCCATGGTACGGTGAAGGATGATGGTACGTTAATTATCGGCCGCGTGGGCGAAACGATTACGCCCGAAGAAGGGAAACTGGCCGCCCGCCAGGTTGGGCTTGCCATTCTGGCCACTATAAAAGCTAATTTGGGAAGCCTTGATAAGGTGAAACGGGTGATAAAAGTATTGGGTATGGTGAATTGCACGCCTGATTTTGAAAAACATCCATTTATTATAAATGGCTGCAGTGAGCTTTTTGCGAAAGTATGGGGCGAAGATAATGGTATCGGTGTTCGCAGCGCAGTTGGGATGGGTTCATTGCCTGATAATATTCCGGTGGAAATTGAAGCGCTATTTGAGTTGGTATAAAAAGATCGGACGTCCGGAAAGTCCGAAAGAACGAGTGAGGTTTTTAAACTTACTATCTTCTATAAAAATTTAGCATGACACAAAAGGAATGGTATATCATCAATGACATAGACCAACTGGATACCCCGGCATTGGTTGTTTATCCCGACAGGGTAAAACATAATATTGCTTTGGTCAAAGACATGATAGATGACGTTTCGCGCTTGCGCCCGCACGTTAAAACCTATAAAAATATAGAGGTGACAAAGATGATGCTGGAAGCCGGCATCACTAAATTTAAGTGCGCCACTATTGCCGAAGCAGAAATGCTGGGTATGTGCAATGCCCCGGATGTTTTGTTGGCCTATCAGCCGGTTGGGCCAAAACTTGAACGTTTTTCACAATTGGTATTAACTTATCGCGATACAAAATATGCTTGCCTTGTTGATAATATCCGGGCAGCTAAAGAAATTTCAGGTGAGGCCGTAAAAAACGATATCATTATCCCGGTTTATATTGATTTGAATGTAGGGATGAACCGTACAGGGATAGCTCCGGGAAATGATGCGAGGTTGCTATATATGGAGTGCGCCCACCTGCCCGGTATAATACCTGTTGGTTTGCATGCGTATGATGGTCATATTCATGATGGGGATATCAATACCCGAATCCAAATATGCAACGATTGTTTTGAACCGGTAGCCCAATTACAAGCCGACTTGAAACATAAGGGCTATCCTGAACCTGTGATTGTTGCCGGCGGATCGCCGACATTTCCTATCCACGCAAAAAGAGAAAATATAGAATGTAGCCCCGGAACGTTTGTTTATTGGGATAACGGATACCTTTCCGAATCAGCCGAACAACAATTTTTAACGGCAGCATTGGTAGTTTCGAGGGTAATATCTTTGCCTGATAAAACTAAGATATGTTTAGACCTTGGCCATAAGTCTGTCGCGGCGGAAAAGGAACTGGCAAAAAGGGTATTATTTCTGAATGCACCGGAATTGGTTATGCTCGGCCAAAGTGAAGAGCATTTGGTTGCTGATGCCGGCAAGGGGCATAGTTACAGGATAGGGGATGTACTTTATGGCTTGCCTTACCATGTGTGCCCTACTGTTGCATTATATGAACGTGCTATCACCATAAAAAATCAAAAAGTCACCAGCGAATGGAAAAATATAGCACGCGATCGAAAAATAACTATTTAAGGAAAAAGCCGAAAGGTAAAAGGTTAATAACATATTGAACTGAATCCAACTTAATCAACCCAACCAACAAACACCGAATGTTCACCATTGACGCCCATTTAGACCTCAGCATGAACGCCCTGGAATGGAACAGGGATTTAAGAAAAACAGTTACAGAAATAAACCAACGCGAGGTTGGATTTACTGATAAACCCGACCGTGGAAAAGCTACGGTGTCGTTACCTGAATTGCGCAAAGGGAATATTGGTTTAGTGGTAGCTACTCAGATAGGCCGTTACGTAGCGCCGGACAATTATTTGCCAGGCTGGCATTCGCCGGAACAGGCATGGGCGCAAACCCAGGGCCAGGTATCGTGGTATAAAGCCATGGAAGATGATGACGAAATGGTGCAGGTAAATGATTTGCAAAGCCTGGAAAAGCATGTTGCCTTATGGAATGATGGTCGGCCTAACGAAAAGAAGCCCGTCGGCTATATTTTAAGCCTGGAAGGCGCAGATTCCTTCGTAACTGTAGGGCATTTGGAACGTGCCTATAATTATGGTTTGCGAGCGGTTGGCCCGGCACATTATGGCCCCGGCCGCTACGCCAACGGTACTGATGCTACTGGCCACTTAGGACCGAAAGGCGTTGAATTACTAAAGGAGATGGAACGCCTCAACATCATACTGGATGCAACCCATTTGTGTGATGACGCTTTTTGGGACGCGCTGGATAATTTTAATGGCAATATTTGGGCGAGCCATAACCTTTGCCGCGCTTTGGTGAGCCACAACAGGCAATATAGTGATGAAATGATAAAAGCCCTGGTTGAACGCGGTGCGGTTATAGGCGCAGCGCTTGACGCCTGGATGATGGTGCCAAACTGGGTTAGGGGAGTATCCACACCGGAAGGAATGAACTGCAACCTGGAAGTGATGGTTAACCATATCGACCATATTTGCCAGGTGGCGGGAGATGCTTTACACGTTGGAATGGGTACCGACCTTGATGGCGCTTTCGGACGCGAACAATGCCCTTATGACCTTGAAACAATTGCTGATTTGCAAAAAGTGCCTTCATTGTTAAAAAAACGTGGGTATTCGGATATAGATATCGAAAACATGATGCACGGCAACTGGCTTCGGTTTTTACGAAATGCCTGGAAATAATGACTGGAAATTCAACTGTGAATTTAAATTTCGCGTTGAGTTTTTTTATAATAAATGTTTAAATTAAAAGTTAAATAGTTAGTATATTTAATTACCCTTTAATTTAAAGCAAAATCACCCCTTGTAACTTGCAAAGGGATACAACTATTCCAAAATTGGTCCGATAATAAACCGTAACGGGCTGTGTTACCGTCTTGATAGATTAATTCGCCCTGATATATTCAGGCGATTCAATTAAGCTGATAAAGCATATTTCTGTAACCTACTATTAATTTAATTGATATGAGAAACATTATGCTGTTTATTGATGATGTTGCCGGGGCAGAGGCCCTCGCAAAAAAGGCCTTAATAGTTGCATGTCAATGTAATGCAAACCTGCAGCTTTGTAATATTGCGGCAAAAATGGGTCATAAAAAAGCGTTGGTTAGCCATTATGACGATGAGTTTTTAGAGATAGAAAACTTTGGTTTGAAAGCGGATGAATTAGCGCAACAGCTTCAAGCAATAAATTATCCTGAAGGATCATTTATTCCGGTGGTTGAATACTGTGAGATAAGCAATTTTAACCCCGCTATCGTAAAAGAAATGGTGGTTAAGCATAACATCTGGCTGATCATTATGGATGAAAAGCAGCTTAAGCATATTAAAAACCAGGATACCGGTAATCTTGCATTTGAAGAGATCAATGGCTTAAACTGCCCCGTGCTGATAATGCCGGCAAAATTTGAGGTGAGTAACTTTAATAAAATAGCTTACGTTACCGACTTGAGGTATTGCGACTTTGGCGTAATAAGGTTTTTAAAGGTTTTTAATGCCGCTTTATTTGTTACCCATGTTTCCGCCCCAGGCCTGCCTGATATGGACGAACGCTATGCACAGGAAATATTGGCTGAAGAGGTTTCGCTCAAAACTAATTACCTGAAAATGTTTTTGCGGAATATTAAAAGCAGTATCAACATCAAAGCACCAATTAATAAGGTTTTGGACTCCCTTGAAATAAAGATGTTTGCAATTGTAAATAAAAAACATCGCACATTTGAACGCCTTTTTGACAGGTTCCCGCAAAAAACGCAGGTATATCATAAACTGCCCACATTGATTTTTCCTTATTTAAACTGGTTTAACCAGTCGTCGTTTTATTCTTAAAGAATTGATATCATTTGTTCACTCACGGCTAAATGATCCCTTTAACGCAGTTCGTTAAAGGGTTTTTTATTTTTCTTCGTTATTAATCAATTTGTCATCAACAAAAGCGTGTATCTTGCCGTTACCTGTTACGATAAGATATGAACGCAGAACAAGCCAGATTAAAAGATCCCTTATGGAAAAAATGGGGACCTTATGTTAGCGACCGCCAGTGGGGTACAGTACGTGAGGATTACAGCGCGGACGGCGACGCATGGAACAATATCACCCATGATATGGCCCGCAGCAAAGCGTACCGCTGGGGCGAAGAAGGCATTGGAGGGATCAGCGACAACGAACAATTGCTTTGTTTTTCAGTCGCTTTATGGAATAAAAAGGACCCCGTTTTAAAAGAGCGTTATTTTGGTTTAAGCAATCCTGAAGGAAACCATGGCGAAGATGTAAAAGAGTTATACTACTACCTGGATAATACCCCCACGCATTCGTATCAGAAAATGCTTTATAAGTATCCTCAAAATGAATACCCTTACGCCTGGCTGGTCGACGAAAATAAATGCCGTAGCCGTAATGATCCGGAGTTTGAGCTGATTGACACCGGCCTGTTTGACCAGGATGCGTATTTTGATGTATTTATTGAATACGCAAAAAACACACCTGATGACATGCTCATAAAAATAACCGTACACAACAGGGGCGGCCAGGATGCTGCGCTTAACGTGTTACCTACCATATGGTTCCGCAATACCTGGGATTGGGGTTATTCTGACTATATGCCTGAACTAACGGCTGATTCGCACGGGGTAATCGAAATTTATCACAAAGACCTTAAACAATACTGGTTAAATGCTGAAGGTTCGCCGGATATGCTATTTTGCGATAACGAAACGAACACCATGCGTTTATACAATTATGATGATGGCAAAGCTTTTTATAAAGACGGCATCAATGATCATATTGTAAATGGTTCGGATACCGTCAACCCCAAAAAAACAGGAACAAAAGCCTGCGTAAATTATGATATAAAAGTATTAGCCGAACAAAGCGTTACCCTGCGTTTAAGGTTATCAAAAGATGCTACCCATGGTTTTGGCGATTTTGATATTTTGTTTGATGCCCGCAAAGCGGAGGCCGGCCAATTTTATAAAGACATCCAGCAAGGAAATGAAGATGCCGACCGTTGCCTGGTGCAACGCCAGGCTTTTGCCGGTATGCTATGGAGCAAGCAGTTTTATTATTACAACGTGCGCGAGTGGGTAAACGGCGACCCCGGTCAGCCAAAACCGCCCATGGAAAGAGCCGAACACCGCAACAGCAAATGGATGCATTTAAATACGCAGGATATTATTTCTATGCCTGATAAATGGGAGTACCCCTGGTTTGCCTCATGGGATCTGGCCTTTCATTGCCTGCCGCTATCAACGCTTGATATGACTTTCGCCAAACACCAACTTACCCTGCTTATCCGCGACTGGTATATGCACCCTAACGGGCAGTTGCCTGCCTATGAATGGGATTTCGGCGATGCCAATCCACCGGTACATGCCATGGTTACCTGGCGGATTTACCAGAAGGACAAAGCGGCCAACAACGGCAAAGGCGATACGCCCTTTTTAGAGCGCATCTTCCATAAACTGATGCTGAACTTTACCTGGTGGGTTAACCGTAAGGATGCTATGGGGAATAATATTTTTGAAGGTGGATTTTTGGGCCTGGATAATATTGGCGTGTTCGACAGGAATGCTCATCTTTCACATGGCGAAACCCTTGAACAGGCGGATGGCAGCAGCTGGATGGCCATGTACTCGTTAAACCTGCTGCGCATTGCTGCGGAATTGGCGGTTACCAATACGGTTTACCGTGATATAGCCTCTAAGTTTTTTGAGCACTTTATCTATATCGCCGGCGCTATTGCCAACTTTGGCGAAAATAATGAAGGCTTATGGGACGATACGGACGGCTTTTTTTACGACCAGCTGCGCTTGAGCGATAATAGTATCCAAAAAATGCGCCTCAGGAGCGTAGTCGGGCTGATCCCGTTATTTGCTGCGGAGATTTTGGATGAAACGGATATCACCGAAAATCCGATCTTTCGCGACAGGTTGAACTGGTTTGCCGAAAACCGGCCCGACCTCGCTTCATTAGTGTCACGCTGGGCCGAAACAAAAAGCCCGGGAAAACACCTGATCAGTTTGCTGCGCGGTTACCGTATGAAGTCGCTTTTACGTTATATGCTGGATGAAAATGAGTTTTTAAGCCCCTATGGCATCCGGTCGCTCTCTAAACATTATTTAGATAATCCATATTATATTAAAGTTGATGGAACCGGCTTCACTGTAAAGTATACCCCTGCCGAAAGCGACAGCGGTCTGTTTGGCGGAAACAGCAACTGGCGCGGCCCTATCTGGATGCCCATGAATTTTTTGCTTATTGAAAGCCTGCATACCTTTTACCAATATTATGGTGAAGACTATAAAATCGAGTGCCCTACTAACTCCGGTAATTTTATGACGCTGCAGCAGGTAGCCAACGAACTGTACCGGCGGGTAAGCAGTATCTTTTTGGTGGATAAGGATGGTAAGCGTGCAGTGTTCGGTCATTATACCAAAATGCAAACGGACCCCAACTTTAAAGACTATATCCTTTTTCACGAATACTTTGATGGCGATAACGGCAGGGGAGTAGGTGCCTCGCACCAAACCGGGTGGACGGGGCTGATTGCGGAATGTTTGTATAGGTAGGCCGGAAGTCGGAAAGCCTGCCGGCAGGGTCAGTTAAGTTAAAATACGAAAGCGGTAACAAGGCAAGCAAAGGAACCACCTGAACCACCTGGCACGATGAATACGGCTGGGACACCTGGCACGCCAATAATTTCTGTAATATGTTTAGATTTATAAAGAAAAATCAGTATAGATTTAGCCTCCAATTTATTAATTGAGATTTATCCTGGCAATATGGCTGGTGCACCTGTAAATTAATCTGCATATTTTATAACCAAGGTCAGGCCATTTAATGACCGCCATCAATTTTTGAAATTCATCACCTTGTACATTCGCGCAGATTTAGGTGATCGAAGATGGAAACAAAAAACAAATGGCTGATGGCCATTGCCGGAATGACCCTGCAACTTTGCATAGGTTCAATATATGCGTATAGCGTTTGGATAAAACCGATACAAACTTTAAATGGCTGGGATGCCCACCAGTTGAAGACGGCTTTTAGCCTGGCTATTTGCTTTTTAGGTTTAACGGCCGCCTTTATGGGGAAATTTGTACAAAAGATAGGCCCTGTAAAAAGCGGCTTACTGGCCGCTTTACTGTTTTGTACAGGGCTGGCAGGAGCAGGCTTCGCCAACAGCATTGGGTCCTTGCCCTTGTTTTTTCTGTTTTATGGCGTCATCGCTGGTATCGGTCTGGGTTTTGGCTATATCACACCGGTTTCGGTGGTGGTCAAATGGTTTCCTGATAAACCGGGCCTGGCTTCGGGTTTGGTGATCATGTCTTTCGCCGCAGGCTCAATTCTTGCAGCCCAATTGATCACTCCTTTAACTCTCCATTTTGGCGTACCTGTAACTTTTTACCTGCTTGCCGCAGCCTACGCTATATTTATGGTTCCGGCTTCGCTATACCTGGCGGCACCAAAACAAGTTTTAGCGGTACAAGATGACCATAGCGGTGGTGCTGATGTGCCGCTAAAAACGATTATAGGAGACGTCAGGTATTATGCCTTATTCCTGATGCTGTTTTTAAATACTACCTGCGGAATAGCGTTAATTGCGGTTGCCGCGCCGATGGCAAAAGCCGTTTTACATATGAGCGAAGTTGCCGCCATCGCTTTTGTAAGCATGATAGGTTTGTTTAACGGCTTGGGCAGGTTGTTTTGGTCGTCCATTTCAGATAAAATAGGTCGCTGGAACACTTTTATGACCTTTTATGTGGTAGGTGCCATATGCTTTTTGGTGATCGCCCAAACGCCAGGGACAATGGTTTTTCAAATCATGGTATTCCTGATCATCAGTTGCTACGGCGGTGCTTTTGCCACCATGCCTGCTTTTATAAAGGATATTTATGGCGCAGATAAAGTAGGCCCTGTATTTGGTTATGTACTGCTGGCATGGTCGGCTGCGGCATTTGTAGGGCCCTGGTTAATCTCGCGTACCAGCAACTACCAAATGATATTTTATGTTTTTGCAGCTATTTTAGCTTTTACAGGCGTTTTATTAGTTTTATTGAAAGGAAAACTGAAGCCCGGGCCCTCCCTTTGATTACCTCTGGGTATTGAGTATTTAGGGCATCATGATTTTAATATTTCCAGAAAGCCGGCTTTTTGTTTGTCCCTCTCAAAGTACAATCGGCGCATTGCTTGAATGCTGCCGTATAGCCAATAGGTGGGTGCCCGGGTATTGCTATGGCATCAATCGGGATCAAAGGGTTTGGGTCGCCGCCTACTAAATAATTAATATAAGCGTCAACCTGGTTTGGCGGGCCGGGGGGCCAAACATAATAACAACATTTAGTGCTCTGGTCGTAGGGCTGGTTAAAGGCGAGCTGGCAATCTGTATAATAGGGGATGGTCGTCCAGGCGGGCAATTGCTGGTTGTGGATATAGACCCGTACACTTGAACTGCTGCCAACCCCCACATAGCCAATTACCGGCTCTGATGCGTTGTTAACAGCATGGATGTTTCCGATCAACTGCGAAGGCTGTGCGTCAAAAATACTCCCTAACTGCTCAGTGTTTTTTTTCAGGTTGGTATAAAAATTATAGGCTTCCGCAGTTAGGGCATACTGCTTCACCAGGATACTGTATTCATCTTCCACCTTCTCACTGGTAGCGGCGATCGAAGTTAAAGGTTGCTGAAAAATAACGTTTTTAGATAATTTGGCCGATGAGCCCAGTAAAATTGAACTCGACGTATCCGTTTGCCAGCAGGAGTAAATGTTATCGTTAAGCATATCCCGACCCAGCACGGTGTCGCCGTTCGATTTAAACAGGGATTCAAAATTGGCATGAAAAAGCCAGGTTTCCTGGTAATCCCAGCGGTAGTAAACCACTTTGTTAGTGGCGTCATGCGTATTTACATAAACATTTACGCCGGGGCTAATTGCAGTGCCTTTAGTATCATAGTTAACACTGTCAATAGGCGGCGCATTTAATACCGCCATATAATCGGTAGCATATTGCTTATTTTCAGCGGTATTAATGTTTAACCGGTATTTGTGCGCGTTATCCAGGTTTAAACCTGTGCAGGCATAAATGCCATTGCCCTTTTCGGTTAATGGGTAGGTGGTATTCTGGTCGCCCTCCACCGTTAAAACAGCATTCAGCACCGGGTTCAAAGTAACTTTGCTGGCAACATTAACCGTATGGCTAACTTTGATAAAAGTTGAATCAGCTCCGCTGTTGATAGTGCCTTCCACCACCAGGTAACCATTAGTTACACTGACAGGCGGTGGATTGTATGGTTTGCGGCAAGCCACAACCGCCGCTACCAGCATAAACAACAGGTAATTACCTCTTTTCATCGGATTTTGTATGCAATTTCCAATACGCAGTACTTTGCCTGGAAACGGATATAGGCTTTCGTTGGTTTATTTAAAGGCTAATTTAAGATAATTTGAGAAATATGCTAACCGGGATTTGTATTGCACATCTGTAATTTTGGATAAGTCCGCTGACTCTTTGTTTATACAAACGTTCGGTCAAAAGGAAGTGTCGGGTAACACGCCTTCTTAATTACCACCTTTAAATGTTTTATTCTCAAGGGACGTTCTTATTGCCGGCGGCAAAGCGGTTAAAAGTTGGTAACCCGTTGCATTTTCAATAGTTTTAATGCTGCATAAATAATCCATCCAGTTATTGCTAACATCATTATCATTTGGTGTGTCTATAGCGATGACCTGGGTGTTTTCATCCATGCGCTGCAAATCATCGTCGCCATCCGGGATAATGACTACCACCTTCCAGATGTGCGCCGGTACGTTGATCCTACCGTCTGCTATAGTAGTTTTGTACCCGTTGCGGCCCATGCCGCCGCTGCCATAGTTACCCATGATCACGTAAACTTCGTTGCCCGTTTTTACTTTGTTGCGGCAATAACTTTCCAGGTGCTCCCAAACATGTTCGTTGTTTTTGGGCGCCTGCGGAATGATATTATCCATCAAAAACGTAGCTGAATTAGCATCTGGAGAACTTGTACGGTCGCCGCTGGGGCAGTTATGCCCTTTATCAAAACCTGATCGTTTGTACCCGGTATTATCAGCCTCGTACCATCCGGCAGGCAGGTTGGTATCCGGCCTGAAATCGTTTAACCTGTCAGTGCTTCCCAAATCTTTGGCGGCGATGTGCCAGCTTACCCAATTAGGTTCGGCTTTGCTGTTGTTATAGCTTTCAACATAATATTTATGATCTATCAGGTAATTATCCGGGCTCAACCTGCTGTACTGCGCATTGCTGGGGTTGCCCAATGCCATGTTGCCATCATCTGTTTGCTGGTGTGTGTGTTGATTACAGGCCGATATAACCACTATTATAGCGCAGGAAACAAAAAGGGATAGCTTTTTGAACATTTTTTGATGCAGATATTAAATACCAATGGCCATAAGTGGCGCGGCGAAAATAAATATTTTTTCGGGGTTGGCGTTTTTAAATTGGAGGTTGTTGTCTCTGTTAAGGTTGGGCAGTGAATAGTAACTACCATATATTGCATTCACTGCCGTCGGTTTTAACCGACGGGTAAAGAATTATCAAGTATGGCTTTAGCCAAATTTCGCAGGGTATTGCGTTGCTTTTTTTTCTGGCGCGAGAATCCGTGTAAATGCCTGCTGCGCCGGGCTTCTCGTGCCCGGCTGCCAGGTAGCAAACTATTCGGTCATTGTACCAAAGGCTCAATCCCCTGGCTTTTTGTTTATCCACTCCCTCCCTTAATTGTAACCGTGTATCCACATTGTTAAATATAACCATGAGACCAATCTGACCCGGAGGGTCTACCCGTTTGTAGAAATAAAACAAGGTAATAATTTTGTGCCGCATAGCGGCTACCCTTATACAATAATGCCTGTTGCCTTGTTTGCGAAGTGCAGCGCCTAAGGAGCTGTCAATTTATTATTTAATATTTCTACAAACAGGTAGCACCTACGGCGCATAATAACTTGGGTACAAGGTTAAAAGCAGACAATGAATAACACGCTATTTGCATTCACTGGCGTCGGTTTTAACCGACGGGTAAAGAATTATCAAGTATGGCTTTAGCCAAATTTCGCAGGGTATTGCGTTGCTTTTTTTTCTGGCGCGAGAATCCGTGTAAATGCCTGCTGCGCCGGGCTTCCCGTGCCCCGCTGCCAGGTAGCAAACTATTCGGTCATTGTACCAAAGGCTCAATCCAACATAAGTTCAATTAAACCCGGCAAGCCGTATAATGCAAATTATACAAGCGTTTATTGGTGGCGACCTGGCAGCGGGGCACGAGTTGCCTTTGCGCTTTTGCCTTTGTGCGTCATACTTACATACCAGGATGCGGAAGCATAATAATAATTTTTATTATAAAACGCCTCTTAGATGAACCGGTTCATTATAAGCGGCTGAAAAATTTCGTCAGAGTTCTCTACCAGTTGATTACCAATCCTGCAGTCTATATGCACTACAAATGCTTTGTTTGCAAAAGAAAAACTTTTCCTGGGGCCGGGATCTCGTTTACTTAGCTCATTAAAAGCGACATCAGGAATTCGGCCTTGCAATTGCTGAAATGTTAAAGCATCAAAATCAAATGTAACCACATATTTTTCTCCATCGTTTACGACCGAACCCGAAGTACTGTACATATCAGGATCTAATTGTCAGATGTTTGTCAGATGGACGGCTGGGAAAAAGATGCTTTCAAATTGGTCAAACCCGAGGCGTTTTAAATGTAAACCGAGATCTTTAGCCAGCTTATTATATTCGTTGTTGAAAATGGTTGCAGGTTTTAAAATATTTTGCAAATCGCCCCAATACAATGATATTGCCTGTAAAGGAAATTGCAAAATAGGGTCAATTTTGCTGATGTTGTACAATACAAATTCATGTCCGTTGCATAGGGCAAAATAATTTACGCGAACTTCACTATGTATCGCATAAGAATAAGCTTGTTCTACATGCTTTGACTTTACCAAAACTTCGCCGGGGGATTTCGCGTCCATAATCCAGGCAGGGCGGTCATTGACTTCAAAAAGATAATCAGGTATGATGTGAATAGATTGCCTTTTTGAACCTATCGACACAAATGGATGTAAAAGCTTGCGGCTTCTGATGATCTGATTAGGTTTAGCTAATCCATATCCTAATACTTTGATGATAGGTACTACCAGTTCCTCACGTACTGCATCTTCTTTAAATTCCGGATTATCGAGATGAGAAAAGTCAAATCCATCAAGGATGTTAAAAATAGGTTGCGTATTTATTAATTGTTCTTTTGGGGGTTGGGCTGTATATCTATCAAATAAAAACCTGCATAAATTAAAGATAAGAAATATTGCACATTAGTCCAATCGCCCGTTCAATCATTTTGATTGAATGCTAACAATTTAAGCCCTTAAATAAATTAAAAGGATATCTTTCCTCACATTGTGTCATTTCAACACAATAAAATTTCCAATTCTCAATCCAATCAATTAGTTTTACGGTAAACCAACTAAAACTAAACAAATAATGATGAATTTAAAAAGGCGCAAATTCTTGCAAAGCGCGGGTACACTGGCACTGGGCAGCGTGGCCTTATCGGGCAAGGCGGCATCCTTACTCAATTTTAAACCGCCGCACGCGGTGGGGCTGCAGCTTTTTACCTTTTTTGGTATTATTGACGATGATGTTAAAGGCACCCTTACCAAAATTGCCGCTATCGGTTATAAAGAAATGGAATCGGCCTTCAGCAAAAAAGGCGGCTATTACGGCTTGAAACCGCAGGAGTTTAAAGCGATGGTAAACGACCTGGGCATGACCTGGCAATCGCACCACGTGATCGGCGCACCGTTTAAATTGCCCAAGGGCTATAAAATGCCGGCAGGGGCGGATGGCAAACCTATGGTAATGCCAGCCATGCTTAACCTTAAAGACAATATGCAGCAGCTGGTGGACGATGCCGCAGCCGGTGGTGTAACTTACCTGGTTTGCGCTAACTCGCCCACAGCTACACTGGAAGAAACTAAAGCAACCATCGAGGTATTAAATAAAACCGGCGAAGCGGCCAAAAAAGCCGGTATGCAGTTTTGCTACCATAACCACGATATGGAATTTGTTGCAGTTGATGGTAAAGCGCCTTATGATTTGCTTTTAACCGAAACTGACCCTAATAATGTAAAAATGGAGCTTGACTTGTGCTGGGTTACCAAGGCCGGAAAAGACCCTGTTGAGCTGTTTAAAGCCAATCCGGGCAGGTTCCCGTTATGGCATGTAAAGGATTTGGATGCTGCCAAAGTAGGCCCTGCTCCGGTGGGCAGTGGTATAGTTGATTTTAAAAGGATCTTTGAGAACCAGCAAATTGCAGGCATGCAGCATTTCTTCGTTGAACACGATATGCCTAAAGACGCATATGCAAGTATAAAAAGCAGTTACGATTATATTACCGGTACGCTGAAGGCATAGGTGAAAGGTGAAAGGTGAAAGGTGAAAGGTGAAAGGTGAAAGGTGAAAGGTGAAAGGTGAAAGGTG
>NZ_CAIWNH010000378.1 GCF_903913935.1 uncultured Mucilaginibacter sp. | reverse complement strand
GGCGCAAAAACAGGCGCCTGGTTGGATTATTACAATAACGGGCCAAAATCTACCCTGAGAACTTACAGGAATAATTTATTGGATGGCCTGTTTCAAATTTATAACATATCAGGGAAAGTTGAAACAGAGGGTTATTATGTGAACAATAAAAGAGAGGGTGACTGGTGTACGCTTGGCGAAGACAGCACCGCTAACTATACGATGATTTACAAACACGATAAAATTGTAAAACAAATTGATTATGTGCACACGGCTGCCTATGAGAAATTGAACAAAAGTGCAACACCCAAATTCGATTTTGAAAAGTATATCGCGCACATTGCAGGTTCTTATACCTACCAGATCAGCACAGGGCAATTAACGGTTTCATTTACGGTGACCAAAGAAGGAATGGCTATTAACCCCAGGGTGGTTACATCTTATGAACCCCGGTTTGATTATTTGATTTCCCAGGCGATATTAAATTCACCAAAATGGACGCCGGCGCTGGTAAAAGGGCAACCCGTAGACCAGGTGCAATTTTATACCATCCATATTGTTAATTCAGCTTTGCGGCTGGAGTTGGATAATACCTATCACCTTCACAAAAAATTCGACCCGGCATTAGGGGTATATACCTATCAATAATGTTTACTAATTTCTGACGTTATTACTGGGTTCTTTCGTAAATTTGCAATTTATAAATCCCCAATGTCTCAACAACACGAACACGTTAAATGCCTGATTATAGGCTCAGGGCCGGCAGGTTATACTGCGGCTATTTATGCTTCACGCGCTGATCTGCACCCGGTAATGTATACCGGTTTAATTGCCGGCGGACAGCTTACTCAAACTACTGAAGTGGAAAACTACCCCGGCTACCCCGATGGCGTTATGGGCGTCGAAATGATGGAAGATTTTCGCAAACAGGCTGAACGCCTGGGTACTGATATCCGCTATGGCTATGTAAGTTCCGTAGATTTCTCGAGCTTGCCGCATAAAGTGGTAGTGGACGAAACTAAAACTATTTTGGCTGATACCGTCATCATATCAACCGGCGCTTCCGCTAAATGGCTGGGGCTGGATTCTGAACAAAAATACAGCGGGTTTGGTGTTTCCGCGTGTGCTGTTTGTGATGGTTTCTTTTTTAAAGGACAGGATGTAGCCATAGTTGGCGCAGGTGATACCGCAGCCGAAGAAGCGACTTACCTGGCCAAATTGTGCCGCAAGGTGTATATGCTGGTACGCCGCGATGAATTCAGGGCATCAAAGGCAATGGTACACCGTGTTTTAAATACGCCAAATATCGAACTGTTATACAATACCGAGACCAAAGAAATTATGGGCGACGGGCAAAGTGTTACCGGCGTAAACGTTTTCAATAACAAAACGAACCAGGAACGTACCTTAGATATTACAGGATTTTTTGTGGCGATAGGCCATCAACCAAATACCGAGATTTTCAAAGGATGGATCCACATGGATGAAACCGGTTATATTAAAACTAACCCAGGCTCAACCACCACTAACATTGAAGGCGTATTTTGCTGCGGCGATGCCCAGGATCATATTTACCGCCAGGCCGTAACTGCTGCCGGTACAGGTTGTATGGCTGCTATTGACGCTGAACGTTACCTGGCGGCTAAAGAGCATGTGGTAACGGCGTGATTGGTTGATTGGGTTGAATACGTTAGATAGAGTTGAATAAGTTATTGAAGGCAATGCCTTTTACAACCCTTACAACTAGTACAACAATTACAACTCTTTACAGCCCTAAATGCTGGTTTTCGGACTTTTTTCCGTATCATTGATAAAATACTACATAATCAATCATACTACCATGGGAAAAGGAGATAAAAAAACTAAAAAAGGCAAGATCGCAATGGGATCATACGGTAAAACCAGGCCCCACGATTTTAAAAAGGCTAAGCCAGCTGCACCTGCAGTTGAAGAAGCAAAATAATAAAACAAGCCGTTCCGCAATTCCGGAGCGGCTTGTTTTATTTCTGAACAGATATTTTACAACCATGCCTGTTAACTTTTCTATAAAAATCTGTTAACTTCACCTCCTTATATTTTAACAGGTTTAATTGGTATGATGCTTAAAAAAACGTTTTTACTGCTTTGTTTAATAACAGCGGCTTCTGCCACTATGGTAAATGCCCAGGACAGTGACCCCAACCTCGGGATAATCCCTTCCCCGGTTTCTCTTAAAAAATCTTCAGGCACTTTTGACGTTAATCAAAAAACGCTGATCCTGGCCGATAGCCTGGACAATAAAGCAGTGCTTTTTTTAACTGATTACCTGCAAAATAAAGCGATGCTGCATGTCCAGCTAAAGCATAACAATGGAACTGCTGCCGCTAACAGTATAGTGCTTACTTCGGCAGGTGCCGATATCCTGCCTAAGGGTGGTTACCGGTTAACCATCACGCCACAACAAATAATTGTTGCCGGTAAGGGCGCCGGTTTGTTTTATGGCATACAAACGTTGATACAATTGATGCCCGCTGATACGGCGGCCACTGGCAAAATACCTTGCTTGCAGATTGAAGACTATCCCCGTTTTGCCTATCGGGGTATGATGCTGGATGTTTGCCGCCACTTTTTTTCGGTTGAATTTGTTAAAAAATATATCGACCTGATGGCTGCCTATAAACTCAATAACTTCCATTGGCATTTAACAGACGACCAGGGCTGGCGCATCGAAATAAAAAAATATCCCGGATTGACTCAAATTGCCAGCCAAAGGGCACAAACGGTTATCGGTAATTATCATGACCGCACCCCACAACAATTTGACAATACGCCTTACGGTGGCTATTATACCCAGGACCAGATCCGCGATGTGGTAAAATATGCCAGCGACCGTTATATCAATGTCGTTCCTGAAATTGAAATGCCGGGCCACTCTGAAGCGGCATTGGCGGCTTATCCTGAATTAAGCTGTGACCCGTCGTTAACCTACAAGGTTGCTGAAACATGGGGCGTTTTTCATGACATTTATTGCCCTTCGGATAAAACCTTTAATTTTTTGCAGGATGTGCTGACCGAAGTAATGGACCTTTTTCCAGGTAAATATATCCACATTGGCGGTGACGAAGCACCGAAGGACGTTTGGAAGAAATCGGAATTTTGCCAGAAGCTTATGAAGCAGCTTGGCTTAAAAACGGAGGACGAACTGCAAAGTTATTTTATCCAGCGGATCGAAAAATTTGTTAACTCAAAAGGCCGCAGCATCATCGGCTGGGATGAAATTTTGGAAGGCGGCTTATCGCCAAACGCTACCGTAATGAGCTGGAGGGGCGAAGAAGGTGGCATAAAGGCAGCACAACAAAACCATAACGTGATCATGACGCCAGGTAGCGGAGGTTTATATATCGACCAGCAGCAAAGTAAACAGAATTTGGAACCACTAAGTATTGGCGGCTATGATCCTTTAAGTAAAATATACAGCTACAACCCAACACCGGATGTTTTAAGCGCCGATCAGCAGAAATTTATTATGGGTGTACAGGCTAATTTATGGACGGAATACATCCCTTATGAAAATAAGGCTGATTATATGATCCTGCCAAGATTGTTTGCCTTATCAGAAGTAGCCTGGAGCCCGCTCGCCAATAAAAACTTTAACGATTTCGCCAACACACGCCTTCCATCGCATCTGGCTAAGCTTGAAGCGGGTAATTTTGATTACCGGGTGCCAACGGCAATTGGTGGGCGTGATACCATTGTTTTTGGTACAAAATTGAATGTTTATTTAAAACCATCGGTCGCAGGCGCTAAAGTATATTACACCATAGATGGATATGACCCGCGCGAAACGGATATAGCTTATACTACACCGATAGCTTATGATGTTCCGCCTGATCAATACCGCGAGCTGAAAACAATAGTAATCACGCCAACCGGAAAAAGGAGCATCATTACGCGTGAAACGATGTACAACAAAATGCCGCTTCCGGCCGTTAACTTTACAGGAAATGTAAAGGGGATGAAGTATACATTATTGACGGGTGAGTTTACAGCAATAGACCAGTTAAAGGGAGCGCCGGTAATTGACACTGGTAATGTGCTAACTTTCAACACTTCAGCATTCAAAAAGAATATTAAAGGTTTTGGCGTAATTTATGAAGGCTTTATCCGGATAGATGCAGATGGCGTGTATGGTTTTTCACTGGCATCAGCAAACGGATCGCAATTGTTGATAGATAACCAGCCGGTGGTGGATAATGACGGCAAACACAGCGTTTTTGAACAGGGTGGGGCCGTACCGCTATTAAAAGGTTTTCACCGGGTAACCGTTAAGTACTTTGACAGTGCAAATTCAGGCCTTTTACGGGTGATGATGACTATTCCCGGAAAACCAAAAGGTGAAATATCACCGGATATGATGTTTAATTGACCAGGCAATGAAAAATACATGGCTTATTAATCTTTTAACTTTTGCCTGCTTAATTGTTAGCGGAATTTCAATAACGGGATGCAAAAATCAACCAAAACCAGCAACCGTAACCAATGCTACCCCGCCAAAGCAGGTTTTAATGGATCCGTTTCGCTACCATAAACTGATCGAAGTTTCTCCGGGGGAGGATTACGATATCCTGAGCTGGGGCAGGGGACAGGCGAAATTAGGAGCATTTGAAATATTACATTCCGATTCGGCTGGTAACAAATACTCCACTACAACAGGAGACCTTGATGGCGCCATTATTGATGTTTTTAATACAGATATGGACCTGGATGGTAATCCGGAGATCCTGATCCAGACAAAAACCAATGATACGCTATATAATACCCATGTATTCGCCTTTGAATTTACAAACGGAAAGGCAGATAAATTAGATTTTCCGAAGCTGACTGAACAACAAAAGCAAGGGTATAGAGGTGACGACAGTTTTTACGTTAAGGAGGGCAAACTTGAACGGGAATTTCCTTTATATACGGGGAGCGGGAAATCGGCTAAGCCTACCGGTCAAAAACGGCAACTGGAATACAGTATGCGGAATAATTTATTTAATGTTCATACTTTAAGTAAGGACACTACCAACGTAAATGCCGTTGTTAAGCCGGTAGTGAAACCCCAAAGCGCCGCTTCAAAGCCGGTGAAACATACAACGGAAAAGAAGAAAAAGAAGAAACACAGAAGGCACCATCGTGATGAGGGGTAAGAGATTTTTATGATACACTATGGCTTATCCTTTTATTTTTCCCTTTATAATTATTAATCTTAAACCGGTTTAATCAGTGTTCTAAAATTTGCACATTTGCACATCAATATGCATTTTCTATATCCTGCCTTTCTTTTTGCGTTATTAACGCTGGCGATACCTGTTTTGATCCATTTGTTCAATTTTCGAAGGTATCAGAAGGTCTATTTCAGCAATGTGCAGTTTTTGAAAGAGATCCAGGAAAAGCAATCCTCCCGCAGAAATTTGAAAGAACGCCTGATACTGGCAACCCGGCTCCTGGCATTAACTTTTTTGGTGCTGGCATTTGCAAAACCCTACATCCCCGGCGCCAATAGCGCGGGTGCGGGTAAACAGAAAGCGATCAGTGTTTTTGTGGATAATTCTTATTCAATGGAAACCCTTAACAGGGACGGCTCCTTGCTTGATGAGGCCAAAAAGCGTGCAAAAGAAATTGCTTCAGCCTACAGTATAAACGATCGTTTTCAGTTGCTTACCCAGGATTTTGAAGGCAGGCACCAGCATTTATTAAGCAGGGATGAATTTAATGACGCCGTTGATACGGTAAAGATCAGTGCCCGCAGCCGCAGCCTTCAACAGATTGTGAACAGGCAGCAAAGCCTTTTAGCCATGCACAAAGAGGCTCCGGGTATTTTGTTCGTAATATCCGATTTTCAAAAAAATATGTCCGGGGGCGATCTTGTAAAAACAGATACCGGGTTGAGTGTTAACATGGTTCAGTTAAAGGCGAGTTCATTGCCAAACGTAGCAGTAGATTCAGTATCCTTGTTAAGCGCCAGCCATCGCCCCGGCGAAAGCGAAAAGCTGGTAGTACGGCTGCATAATTATGCCGGAGAAGTAGCCACAAAGGTGCCCTTAAAGTTATTGATCAATGGTGCCCAAAAAGCGCTGGGCAGCTATACTATAGCGGCACATGCAGTGCAATATGATACACTGGTTTTTTCGGGGTTAAACGCCGGATGGCAACGGGCTGAATTATCATTACAGGATAACCCGGTTACCTTTGATAATCAGTTCTACTTTACTTTTGGTGTGAAACAGCAGATGCCTGTTTTACTGATAGACGGAGGTACTCCAAATCCGTTTTTAAAGGCTGTTTTTGCTGCCGATCCTTTTTTTAACGCAAAGCGGGTGCCCGATGGCAATGTTGATTATGCATCATTGGCGGATTATCCACTAATTATTTTAAGCGACATCAATGCAGTTTCCACGGGTTTATCGCAGCAGTTAAAGGTTTTTGTGAATAAAGGTGGCACTTTATTAGTTTTTCCGTCAGCTGACCCTGACCTGGTGAATTATAAAGATTTTCTGGAAAAAGTAAATGCTGCTTACCCCGAAAAATTAATTACCGGTGATGCCAGGGTAAGCGGTCTAAACCTGAGAAACCAGGTTTTTAAAAGCATTTTTGAAAACTTCCCGCTAAACCCTGATCTGCCCTCTGTAAAAAAATATTACCATTTGAGTTCATCCGGTAATGATCCTGAAAACTTAATGACGTTGCCGGGCAAACAATCCTTTTTGTGCGGTTATACAAGTGGCAAGGGCAAAGTTTATGTTTCGGCAGTGGCGTTGAATGAAGATTTCAGCAATTTGCCTCGTCATGCTTTATTTGTGCCCGTAATGTTCAGGATCGCTTTGCTGAGCGGACATGATCAGTTTTTGTTTTATACCCTTGGCCGCGATGAAATGATTGAGGTACCCCCAGTACAAACAAATGAGAAGCAACTGTTGAAATTGGTTAGGGCAGGGCAAAGCATTATACCCGAAACTAAGCAGATTGAAGGCAGCACGCTGCTTTACATGGCCGACCAGCTACAGCAAACAGGCATTTATGACTTAAAAAAACAGGACAGTACCGTTGCCGTATTGGCTTTTAATGATAACCGTAGCGAATCGGATTTAAGCTATTTGACCGCAGCCGAACTGGTGAAATTGGTGCCGCGGGCCAACCCGGTTTTAGAAGCCGGTAACGGGTCGTTAAAAAGTACGTTAACAGAAACAAATTTCGGCTTACAATTATGGAAACTTTGTATAATTTTGACATTGATTTTTCTGGGGCTCGAAATACTGGTGATCAGGTTTTTTAAAACTGACAAGCCTCCTGTTTCACAACCGGTTTAAATGAATAAAACCCACCTTTTAAAATAGCGCAAATGAATTTGCTTATTAAATCCGCAACTATAATTGATCCCAACTCACCTTTTAATCAAAAAATTGCCGATGTTTTAATTGAAAAAGGCATCATCACGCAGATAGCGCCGGATATTGAAACCGACACCGAGATATTTGAAGCTGAAGGTAAATATATTTCGCCCGGTTTTTTTGACCTGAACTGCAATATCGGCGAGCCGGGGCTCGAAACCAAGGAAGATCTATATACCGGTACAAAGGCGGCTGCGGCGGGTGGTTTTACCGGCATCGCTTTAATGCCAAATACTGTTCCTCCGGTACATTCAAAATCCGAGATAGAATATATTTTAAACCGGTCGAAGAAGAATTTGGTGGATGTGTTTCCTTTGGGTGCCATTTCGCATAAAAGAGAAGGTAAGGACATGGCCGAAATGTACGATATGTACCTTAGCGGCGCCAAAGCATTTAGCGATGGCAACAAGCCCGTACAGGATGCCGGATTGATGGAGCGCGCTTTACTGTATGCGCAGGGTTTTGATGCGCTGATCTTCTCATATCCCGAAGATACCGCCATAGCAGGCAAAGCCAAAGTGAACGAAGGGGAAGTGAGTACGTTGTTGGGCATGAAAGGTATCCCGTCACTTGCCGAAGAGCTGATGATCGCCCGTGACTTGTATTTGGCAGAATATACGGTTTCCAGGATTCACTTTAGCACCATTTCGACAACGCGCTCTGTTGAGTTGATCAGGGAAGCCAAACGCAAAGGGCTTGAAGTAACCTGCGATGTGGCCGCACATCATTTAGTGCTTACTGATGAGGCTTTATTAGGCTTCGACAGCCAGTATAAAGTTAAGCCGCCCCTGCGCACCCAGGATGATGTGGATGCCTTGATTGCAGGCCTTAAAGATGGTACTATAGACGCTATTGTATCGCAACATACCCCGCACGAGGTAGAGTTTAAAAACGTTGAGCTGGAAGTGGCCGAATTTGGCATCATTGGTTTGCAAACCGCGTTGCCGCTTGCTTTAAAGGCCGGACTTGACATCAGCCTGATCGTTGAAAAGATGGCCGTTAACCCTCGGAAAATTTTAAATATAGACATACCCGTTATCGCCGAAGGCAAAGAAGCAAATTTTGTGCTATTTGATGCAGATGAGGTTTGGGAATACAACAAAAAGAATAATAGGTCGAGATCCTATAATTCTCCTTTTATTGGTCACAACTTAATAGGTAAAGTATTGTTAACCTGTAATAACAATCAAAGTTTTAAATAACATCGACCATGACAGATCCAAAAGTAAAAATTGCAATAGAAGCGGCATTGAACGCTTTTTCGAAATATAACAGTTTTGAGGCCACACCTTTTACCACTGTTTTTTATGAAGTTTTCGCATCCGAAAAAGATTTTCTAACGAAATCTGGCATGCTGGACGAGGTGTTTGACGATTATCCGCAGCTGGAGTCACTCAGGGAGGTTTTCTTTGATCTGTTGCTGATCAATTTCTTTAGCGCAGATGTGATCAAGCTGGAAGAAGATTACCTTGATTCGCCGGAATGGGAAGATATTGAAGAGCAAACGCTTGACAGGGGCACCGAATTGCTTAACCTGCTGCTTTACTTAAATGAATGCGGCGATGAAGACATTGAGCCCGAACTGGAAGACTATCTGAGGGAGTTTTTGCTGGTTGATGAAGATGAGTTCCAGGATGAATACCGCATTTATGAACCGGTAATTGCCAACCAGATATTGATTGAGAGCCCGGTAACGGAGATCAGTAAAGTTGCGGGCGAATTACCGGAAGATTCGGAACTAAAAGAAATGTTTTACCCGATGATGTGCTTTTTTCAAAACACCAACCCGTCAGCCGAGGAAAAGAACAACATTGCGGCCAATGCCGTTAACAAAGACTTTGACATGGCCGTATTGGAAATATTAACCTGTTTTGCTGAATAATTAAGAACGTAGTGGACATCAATCTTGAACGCAAAATAAAGCTAAACGGCGTTAAAAACGGGCTGTTGCTTGGCATAGTTTATTCGGCGATAGAAATATTTTACTTTTATTACATTACAAAAATTGCTGGCTCAGCGTTATTGCTGATTAGCGGCCGCGTGCTTTTTCCTTTAGTTTTACCCATATTAGGCGTAATTTATTTTTGTTTGAAAAGCCGGAAACAAGCCGGCGGTTTCTGGACATTTAAACAGGCTACTACCGGAATATTTATTATGCTGTGTGTCGCCTATATCGTTTATACGCTGGGTGTAAGCCTGCTTTTTAATAAGGTTATTGAGCCAAATAATATCCAAAAAACCGAGGCCGCCGTTATCGGAAAAAAGATCGCGATTATGAAGCAAAGCGGCGCAAAACAGAGTGATATCAATGCCGCAATAGCCGATACAAAAAAAGACTTTGGGGAAGATAAACCGGCAAGTTTGTTTTATATCATCTTTGAAAACGCGATGGCTATCCTGTTCCTGTTCGTTTTCGCTATCCTGTTTGCTTCAATGATCCGTAATGCGGAATACGTATCCGTTACCGATCCGAACAATACCCCGGCGAGTTGATATTTAATTTGTGCAATGCAGGGTTCGGCGAAATATTTCACGTAGGATATACATTAGTTAAATAAATAATATTTAACTTTATTTCACACTAAAACCAATTTCATAATGGAAACTTCAAAACCAAAACCGTTTGATATTGCTGTCAAATGGGCTGCAATCTACGTTATCGCTTCTATTGTTCTTACGTACACCTGGCAGTTTTTAAATATTGACCCGAATACTTCTGTCAAATATATCGGCTTTTTAATTTTTGTTGTTTTTTTAATACTTGCGCTAAAAGAACAGCGGGATAAGCAAGGCGGCTTTGTCACTTTTGGAGAGTCGTTTGTAGCGGGTCTTTATTATTCGATAATTAGTGCGGTGGTAATTTCTATTTTTACCTATTTATACTTTGCAATTTTAAGCCCTCAGATGTATGAAAAGATATTGGATACTACAAAAGCAGGCCTGGTTGAAAAAGGGCTATCCAGCGACCAGATTGATCAAACGATGAGCATAATGAGTAAATACGGAGTTTTATTAGCAGCAGTTGGGTCCCTGTTTCTTATGGCTATTTTTGGAATCATAGTTTCCCTGATTGGTGCAGCGATTTTTAAAAAAGAACGTAGTATTCTGGATATTGAACAAAATTCAGATTCATTTACCGACCCGGCGATATAATGCCCCTCCAAGTAAACAAAACAGGCCACTTATTTAAGTGGCCTGTTTTGTTTATTAACTATCCTTTTACAATTTGGTTAAACTCCAGTCTTTCATTATCAGGGCCGAGGATATTAAAGTATTTGCAGCCGTGTTTCCAAAAGGGGAGTGAAACCGGGGTTTCTTCCAGCAAAGTGAAATTACCATCGTTTTTTAAAGCGGCATAAGCAGCGTTGATATCATCCACATCAAAGGCAAGATGGTCGATATGCCCATTGCTGCGGCTTTTTATTTCATCAAGTTGTTTGGCCGGCATTTGGTAAAGTTCAATAATGATGTCGTTAAGTTGCATCATTATACAGGTGCCTGTGTTCCCTTCAAAAGTAAACTGCGACTGCATTACATTCTCAAAACCAAAACGACTGTAAAACTTTTCGGATACGGCAATATCAGTTACCGGTATGCCCACGTGCTGTAATTTGTTAATAGTGATATTTAAGCGATCTTTCATTATGGGGTTATTTATGGAGGTAAATCTAGACTTTCTGACATAAAAAAAGGCACTGATCATTCAGCGCCTTTTAATTTTATGGATTTCAGCTTTCGCCTTTTACCTTTCTGCTTTTACCTCTAATCTTAGTGGTTCTTCATCACTT
>NZ_CAIWNH010000377.1 GCF_903913935.1 uncultured Mucilaginibacter sp. | reverse complement strand
CAAATCTGGTTCTTCCACTTAAGCTACTTAATGCTGCAATTGAGGCTGGCGTTGATTTATTTATAAATACCGATACGGTGCTGGATAAATTGTTAAACCCTTACGCCCTATCCAAAGGTCAGTTTTCAGAATGGGGACAGTTTTTTGCCGACCAAAAAAAGATACATTTTTTAAACTTAAAACTTGAGCACTTTTATGGTCCAAATGACGATCCTACAAAGTTTACTGCCCATGTTATTAATAGCTGTTTAAACAATACCCCAGAATTGAATCTTACCCTGGGCGAGCAACAACGGGATTTTGTTTTTATAGATGATGTGGTATCAGCCTATGTTTTGTTATTAGATAAACACAATACATTTGAAGAAAATTTTGTAGATATAGAAATTGGTAGCGGCATTGCCATTACCATCAAACAATTTGTCGAAACTGCCCATAGGCTAACTGCATCAACAACCCGTTTAAATTTTGGTGCCGTACCCTATAGAACAGGTGAAGCAATGTACTCTAAAGCAAATACCGATAAACTAGAATCCTTAGGTTGGCAGTGTCAATATGATACCGAAACCGGAATAAACTTAATCATTAAAGAATAAAGGCAATTATTATGAAATTACTGATCACGGGCGGTTGCGGTTTTCTGGGTAGCAATTTAGCTGCAGAAGCATTAAAAAGAGGTGACGAAGTCATTATATTTGATAATTTATCCCGTTTTGGTGCAACAGAAAATCAAGAGTGGTTAAAAAGTCAGGGTGAATTTAGGTTTGTTCATGCAGATATCCGCAATCAAAACGATATAACCCGAATTATTAAAGAAACCAAGCCTGATGCCATATTTCATTTGGCTGGACAAGTTGCAATGACCACCTCAATTGCTGACCCGCGCAAAGATTTTGAAATCAACGTAATGGGTAGCCATAATCTACTTGAAGCGGTACGTGACTTTAGTCCCGAAACAGCCGTACTTTATTCTTCAACGAACAAAGTCTATGGTGATCTGGAGCAGTTTACCTATACAGAAACAGAGACACGCTATGTGTGTGACCAACACCCTAATGGCTTCAATGAAAAAGTGACCTTGGATTTTCATTCTCCCTATGGCTGTTCAAAAGGCGCTGCAGATCAATACATGCTTGATTATGCAAGAATATTTGGGCTTAAAACTATAGTGTTTCGACATTCATCCATGTACGGTGGCAGGCAATTTGCAACTTATGATCAAGGTTGGGTCGGCTGGTTCTGCCAAAAAGCAAATGAAGCGGCCCAAGGCAGCCAACAAAAATTCACCATTTCAGGTGATGGTAAGCAAGTACGCGACGTTTTGCATGCCGAGGATATTGTCAGTCTTTATTTTACAGCACTGTCGCAAATAGCTAAGGTGACAGGTAATGCATTTAATATTGGCGGTGGTATAGAGGCCAGTTTATCATTGTTGGAATGCAACCGTTCACCCCCCTAACCCAAAATTAAAAAACTATTGACCTAAAAATCATATATAGACTTTCAGATAAATAATTTCCAAGT
>NZ_CAIWNH010000376.1 GCF_903913935.1 uncultured Mucilaginibacter sp. | reverse complement strand
TTACATACACCTGGAACAACTGCAGCGTCACACGGTTCATGGTTATAAACTCGAAAGAACCCTCAATCAAATCAATCTTAAAATTAGTAGTCATGCCTGCGAAGGTAATATCTTGGCGGTTTTTTGCTGACAGTTAGTTTTACACAAAACCGTCGACCTTAATTAAATGCTCACCGTAGGCTCACTGGCCAGACCATCCCAAAGGCGCCGCTGGGTTTCAGCCTCGCAATAAAGAATAAAATGATCCTTTGTTTTATTTTCAGGCAATACACGGTAGTGCCAGGCCTGATCTTTGGTTAGCCAGTGTATATTCTCTGTTAATAAAATAATATCTTTCGTCAAGTTCATTTATGAATAAGATTTAGGAGCCAGGTATCATCTGCCGTGTTGAAATGCAACCAATACCAATCGCTCATTAAAAATACAACCAGGCATATCGCCTGGAAACCCGCCAGCGGTATTTGCGTATTTTTCCCCTTTGACATTAACTTCCAACTCAGCCAGGCTATTACTGACACTACCAGACTTATTATGTAAAAAAATAAAAAATTAAGCACCGAAAAGTAAAACGCTATGCTTAACAACAATAAGATGTCACCCCAGCCCAGCAGTTCCGCGGTGATATTTACCCAGCGCCTGTTTTTGAGGGAGAAATAGGCTGAAACCAACAAAAACTGCATGACCAGGAAACTTAAATTCATTGCTGCAGGCTGGAGTATTTCCGAAAAAGAACGATGCTGCAACAGGCTGGTTGCAAAAAACAGAATAAGAAGTGCCGGGAATAAAATCCAGTAAACATATCTGCTCTTCAGGTCCTGAAAAAAGACTACCAGCAAAACCAAAAGTACCAGGATCCTGATCAGTACCACTTATTTCGCAACTTCTTTTAACGTCCCGTCCTGGTTAATCTCCCACGTATTAAAAGTGCCATTGCCACTAATATCTTTCACCGCAGTGGCCTTTGCGGTAAAACCGGTGCTCGTCGCATTTGTAATTTCTATCCGGTAAAGTGCCCTGCCATCGTCACCATCAGCCACTAATTTGTCCTGTATAAAACCAACTTCATTCAGGTCTTTTGAGTATTTCGAATGTTCGTAAAAATAGCTTTGTTCCAGCGTTTGTAAATGGGCCAGTTGTGTTTTAGCCTCGACACTTTTGGCGCGGTTGATGATCGGCATTAAATTAGGCAGAGCAAGTAAAACAAGAATCCCTATAATCACCAGCACGACCAGGATCTCTGTGAGGGTATAGGCTTTAACGCGTTTTTTAAATAAGGCTGAATAGGTTTTCATATTTAATTAATCGTCCTAAGCTAATTACTAAAATGGAAATAATCAAATAAACTGTTGTAAGAAACAGAAAACAAAAGTTTCTTGCTGCTGGGTTTGGAAAAAGACAGTGCGAATCCGATAATAAATGCTCATATTCCTATTCCCAAAAAATTCGGATTAACAAAATAAAATTTTTAACCACTGTTTTCCAAAATTATTTATAACCTACCCATATACGATTTGGGCGCTATGTTTATTAGATATGTTTCAGATTTATTTAATATAAAACTATAATATATTGATTACATGTTAGTTATAACGACAAAGCGCCACATTTGGGATGTGGAGGCCGCAGGTTCGAATCCTGCCACCCCGACTGATACCACTAAAGCCTTGTTCATTGAAAAATGAGCGAGGCTTTTTTAATTTACTTCATTTTAAACTTGCCTGCAGGGAACGGAAAAATAAAAAGACGAAGAGCACTGCTAACCGCTTAATTAAACTGAAATATCCTACTCACAGGATCGGTTTATCGAGATCAGCAACCGCCAGCCAAAGCAAAAGAGCTTTTTATTTTTTTGCGTGGGTAGACTACCAAAGCACAGCCTTCAACTAACATAGAACCCTCCAAACCCGGCATTAGCGACCGCAAACCTCGTCACCCTTTCTGTATATGTCATTTTACACCCGTATCCCCACTCATCATACCGTTTCACGAATTAAAACTTTTGTGAATTAAATATGACAGAAGTCATATTTAATATACAACTCATGTCATTTTTACGGTAGTTTAATGAATTACTTTTGACTTAGTGATACTTAAACACAATGACAATGTTTTACAACACCAGGAATATAAAAGTAATCTACCTGACCATTTTTATTTTCGCCGCAGTTGCTTTTACGTTATCCTCGTGTGTGGATCAAAAGCAAATTGCTTATTTTCAAAAAGGGAGCCAGGACCATGACACCATTACCGTTGCGCAGGCCTTTGTACCCAAGATTCAACCGGGCGATATCCTATCCATTTCAGTGGGGTCATTAAACCCGATGGCGAGCAGCTTTTTCAATCCATATTCAGCGATGCCTGTAACATCAGACAATGCAACCGGGGGAAATACCGGAGCTGGAGGCTCTTCTGCTGCAACCGCACAAACAGCAGCACCAGGGTTCCTGGTAGATTCCGCAGGTATTATTGAAATCCCGCTTATCGGTTCAATAAAAGTTTCAGGGTTGGGCACATCGCAATTAAGAGAGGTATTAAAAAAACGTTTGGTGATATATTTAAAAGAACCGACAGTAAATGTTAGGTTCCTGAATTATAAAATATCAATTATGGGTGAGGTTGCTCGTCCCTCTGTTTATGTGATACCGAATGAACAGATCACGCTACCGGAAGCCCTAAGCATGGCCGGCGATCTCACCATTTTCGGAAAAAGAGATAATGTGCTCGTTATCCGCGATCATAACGGTAAAAAAGAGTTCGGCCACGTGAACTTAAACAGCAGGGAGCTTTACAGTTCGCCTTACTTTTATCTCCACTCAAATGATGTTGTTTATGTAGAACCGGGAAAAGGCAGAATCGCCCAAACTGATAAAACCTATCAGATTTTACCTATAATACTGAGCGCGCTTTCATTCATTGCAATTATTTTTAGTTATAGTCACATAAAGCTTTAAACCAAATACTTGTATTCTGACAAATGGATATTATTGATGATACTGATGGAAATATAGAACAGGATAATAATCGGCCTGATTTACGGGAAACATTGTTCAAATACTTAAGGCACTGGAAATGGTTTGTTACATCTGTAATCTTTTTTCTAATACTGGGATATATTTATGCCAAGCTTTCAACGCCACTATATAAAATTGAAACCGATCTGCTGATTAAAGACAATAAGAATAAAATGAGCGGGCAAAGCGACCTGCTTAAAGACCTTGACATATTTTCGTCCGGTAAGATTATCGATAATGAAATACAGATCTTAAAATCAAAAACCATTTTGAAAAAAGTGGTAAGCGCGCTAAAGTTACAAACTTCATATATCAACACAGAAGGTATACCAGAAAAGGAAGTTTATGAAGATAAGCCATTCGCAGTTGAATTATTGGAACCTAATAGCAACGCTTACAAAGCTATTTTAACAATACATTTATTAAATGCAGCAGAAGTTAAGGTTAATGGTAAAAAATATGCTGTAAAGATACCGATCAAGACTGAGGCCGGAATGATTTTGATTGAGCCAACCGGGAAAGGCTTATTTTCCCAAACGCTTAGTGTTAAATTTAATGATATGGCTGATATCCTTGAACAATACGGCAATAATTTAAAGATAAATCCGGTTAGCAAGGAGGCCACTTCCTTAATTATTACCCTGGAGGACGCTATTCCACAAAGGGGCCAGGATTTTTTGAACAGGCTGGTTGAAGAATATAACATGGCTGCGTTAGAAGATAAGAATAAAGAAACTTCAAAAACCCTAACGTTTATCACCGACCGGCTTGATGGAATAGCAGCAGACCTCAGTACAGTCGAAAAAAACGTCGAGCAGTATAAATCAACAAATCGGATAACTGATATTAGCGCAGAATCGAAAATATTTCTGCAAGGGGTACAGGATAACGATACAGAGCTAAACAAGGTTTTGATCCAACTCAGCGTGCTAAAGAACCTTGAAAACTATTTACGAAAAAATGATGACCAGCCGTCAACATTGCCATCCATGCTCGGGATTGCGGACCCTACCTTATTAGGATTGGTTTCACAGCTTGGAGAAACTCAACTCAAAAAACTGAGTTTACTACAAACGGTGCCCGAAACAAACCCGTTGGTTACTACATTTACTGACCAGATCAATTCCTTAAAAAGCGCCATACAGGTATCGGTTCAAAACTTAAAAAAAGGATTGGAAATAACCAGGCAGCAACTGCAGGGTAAAAACAACCAGTTCGAATCTGTTATTAGAAAGGTTCCATCCATTGAGAGGGGATTACTGGATGTAATGCGTCAGCAGGATATTAAAAATGCTTTATTCACTTATTTATTACAAAAGCGCGAAGAAACTGCAATGCAGCTTGCTTCAGGCGTTGCAGATAGCCGGACGATTGATCCTGCCACGAGCAGTAAGTACCCAGTAAAACCAATAAAAAATCTAATTTATTTTGCCTTTTTAATTGTGGGAATTGTTTTGCCCGGAGGCGTTATTTACTTTAAGGCGTTATTAAATTTCAGGGTTAACCGCAAGTTTGATATTGAGCGGGTTACAAATATCCCGGTAATCGCTGAAATTTCGCGTTCAGATGGCAAGGATGCTTTATTGGTTGTAAACAAGTCCCGTTCTATTGTTGCCGAACAGATCAGAGCGTTACGTACTAACCTGCAATTTGTTATTCCTTTAGAAAATCAAAAAATTATTTTGGTAACATCCAGCATCAGCGGTGAAGGAAAATCATTTGTTTCACTAAACCTGGGCGCCAGTTTAGCCATGTCGGGTAAAAAAGTGGTGATTTTGGAAATGGATTTACGTAAGCCTAAATTAAACAGTGGTTTGGGTATTGATAATATCCACGGCTTATCAAACTACTTAATTGGTAAAGTAAATTACAAGGAGATACTGAAACCAATAGCTTTACAGGAAAATTATTATATTATAACCAGCGGCGCCATCCCCCCTAACCCGGCCGAATTGCTGGTTAATGGCCGGGTTTCAAAACTCATCGAGGAGCTTAAGCAGGATTTTGACTATATCATTTTGGATACCCCCCCTGTTGGTTTGGTTACAGATGCACAGATATTGGGTGCCTATGCCGACCTCACACTATTTATTGTGCGCCATAACTACACCGCTAAAAGCCAGGTAAATGCAATTGATAAGCTTTACCGCACCAAGAAGTTTAATAACATGAATATTATTCTGAACGCTATTGACATGCAAAGCGCTTATGGCTATAGTTATGGTTATGGCTACGGTTATGGATATGGTGGTGGTTATTACCAGGACGATCCTGAAAAGCAATCTTTTTTTAAGAAATCAACAAAGAAAACAATTACCTGATTAAGCATACTTGATCATCTTACACGAACAAGTTTTAATTATATAGCAAAATGGAAGATAAAATTAATTACCAGCAGTTTAAAATTGGTGTTATTGGACTGGGTTATGTTGGCTTACCGCTAGCTGCTGAGTTTGCAAAAAAATACCGGGTTGTTGGATTTGACCTGAAGCTATTAAGAATAACTGAACTTAATAATGGTTTTGACCGGACTTTAGAAGTTAGCGATGAACTGTTGAAAGAAGTAATAAAAACAGATAATTCTCCAAAAATAGGACTATACTGCAGTAATGTTTTCGATGACATTACAGGTTGCGATTTATATATTGTAACTGTACCAACGCCGGTAGATAAGAATAACCGTCCCGATCTTACACCTTTGTATAAAGCCAGTGAGACAGTTGGAAAAGTATTAAAAAAAGGAAGTATTGTTGTATACGAATCAACAGTTTATCCGGGCGTTACTGAAGATGAATGTGTCCCTATTCTGGAAAAATTTTCAGGATTAAAATTCAATATTGATTTTTTTGCAGGCTATTCGCCCGAACGTATTAATCCTGGTGATAAAGAACATACGGTTTCAAAGATTTTAAAAGTTACATCCGGTTCAACCCCGGAAGCAGCTGAAATAATTGATCAAATTTATAAGTCGGTTATTACCGCCGGAACTTTTAAGGCAACATCAATAAAAGTAGCTGAAGCAGCTAAAGTGATAGAAAACTCGCAGCGGGATATCAATATCGCATTTGTAAATGAACTGGCAAAGATATTTAACCGCCTGGGGATTGATACCGAAGACGTTTTACAGGCTGCCGGGACAAAATGGAATTTTATGAATTTCAGGCCTGGATTGGTAGGCGGACATTGCATAGGTGTAGACCCCTATTATTTAGCACAGAAAGCGCAGGAAGCCGGGTATCATCCTGAGATTATTTTAGCCGGCCGCCGTTTAAATGATGGAATAGGCGAATATATTGCACAGGAAGTAATTAAGCTCATGGTTAAAAAGGACATGCCGATAAGGGGTTCAAAGATTCTTATTTTAGGCATTACTTTTAAAGAGAACTGTCCTGATGTGCGCAACACCAAAGTGGTTGATATTTTGCGGACCTTGACGCAATACGAAGTCAATATTACTATTCTTGATCCCTGGGCGGACCCGGCCGAAGTAAAACATGAATATGGATGCGACTCAGTCAGGGAGCTTGGAGATGCTGCTGATTTTGATGCGGTAATATTAGCTGTTGCACACAAAGAATTTAGAAATATAGATATACAAAAATTATGCAAAGAAAAAAGGGTGATTTATGACGTAAAAGGCATATTGCCCAAAAATATAATAGATGGCCGTTTGTAATTTTACTTAACGCAATAAATGCAAATTAAAATGTACGAAACACGTTATCATAGTGAAGATTTGAGCCAATACAGATTTTTGGTTACCGGTGGAG
>NZ_CAIWNH010000375.1 GCF_903913935.1 uncultured Mucilaginibacter sp. | reverse complement strand
CAGTAACTTTTACATTGAAATATACGACCCGTATTCGCAAGGCGAACATTACCCCGGTTTCGATTATATTCAGTTAAAGGGACAGGACAGGTATTACCTTGATAAGGACATTACTAAGGCCACCAAAAATTGGTGGCCTTACGTTATTACAGTGGCGCAAAAAGGTCACGAAATAGAAGATTCAAATGATCTTCAGCAAAAAAGCATTTCGAGGGAAAAACCTATCCCGGTTGCCAGCGGACAATAATTATTTCTGTCCTTTTGCCAGTAAATCCCGGATCTGTGTAAGCAGCAACTCCTCTTTGGTTGGTTCCGGTTCGGCTACAGGTGCCGGTTCTGGCTCTGGTTCTGTCTTTTTTAACGAATTGATCGCTTTCACCACCATGAAAATAGAAAAAGCGATGATCAGGAATTGGATTACGGCATTAATAAAACTACCGTAGTGAATGGCGTTCTCAAGCACCTTGTGTACCGGGTCTGCATCCTTCAGAATGATCTTTTTATCTGAAAAATCAACACCGCCAGTAATATACCCGATCGGGGGCATAATAATGTCTTTTACCAACGAAGTAACAATGCCGCCGAATGCTGCACCAATTACCACACCAACTGCAAGGTCAACTACATTGCCCCGCATTGCAAATTCTTTAAATTCCTTAACAAATGCCATAACTTAAAATATTCTTTCGCGTAATATACCAAATAGTACAACAATCAAAAAAAATATTATTTATAAATATTTAACCGGATTCGAGTTATCCTAACAAATTTTTTAGTTAAGGGTAATTGATGTATTTTTGCGAGCATCTGATTATGTTAAAACAAAACCTTCAACAAAAACTATTACAAAAACTATCACCGCAGCAAATACAATTTATAAAATTGCTGCAGGTGCCCACGGTTTCATTAGATACCAGAATAAAGGAGGAGCTGGAAGAAAACCCCGCGCTTGAAGATTTGAGCCTTACTAATTTAAATGAGCCTGAAGAGCAATATCCAGACCGCGACCCTGAAGACGACAATTATACCGGGGATGAAGAAAAGGGTGAAGCAGATGAGTTTAATATTGAAGACTACCTGCAGGAAGATAATGTAAACGAATACGGTTCGCGTTATGACCAAAACGGCGATGACGATGATGATCATAAAGAGATCCCAATTGCTGTACAAAGCTCATTTTTTGAGAGCCTACAGCAGCAGCTCGACCTGTTGCCCCTATCAGATAAAGATTTCAGAATAGGCAGGCAAATAATAGGCAGTCTGGATGATGACGGGTATTTGCGCAGGCCAATCACATCATTAACAGATGATCTTGCTTTTTCACAAAATATTTTTGCTGAAGATGATGAAGTGGAAGATATGCTCCGCGTTATACAGGGGTTTGATCCTGCTGGTGTTGGGGCACGTAGCTTGCAGGAGTGTCTTTTAATTCAGTTACGCAAAAAGGACCAGAACGACCCGGTAGTTAAAAAAGCCATGGTGGTTGTTGAGCATTACCTGGATGAGTTTACGCGCAAACATTACGACAAACTCGAAAAATCGTTAAACATGTCATCAGTCGAATTGAGGGCTGTTGTAAACGAGATCTTAAAACTGAATCCCAAGCCGGGAGATTCAAATGAGATCAACACCAAACAAATGCAGGTTATTCCTGATTTTCATATCAGCAATAACAATGGCTTCCTGATCCTTACTTTAAACTCAAAAAACGCACCTGAGTTGAGGATCAGCAGGTCGTACCAGGAAATGTTTGAACATTACGATAAAGCTTCGCAACGGGATAAAAAGTTAAAAGAAGCAGTTCAGTTCGTCAAACAAAAACTCGACTCGGCCAAATGGTTTATCGATGCCATCAAACAACGCCAGCAAACGCTGTTAAAAACGATGAATGCCATAATGCAATACCAGTATGATTACTTTTTAACTGGTGATGATAAGAATTTAAGGCCAATGATCCTTAAAGACATTGCTGACAGGATCAATATGGATATTTCAACCGTATCGCGTGTGGCCAACTCAAAATATGTACAAACCGAGTTCGGCACCTTTCTGCTAAAATCATTTTTCTCCGAAGCCATTCAAACCGAAAGCGGTGAAGAGGTCTCAAATAAGGAAGTTAAAAAGATCCTTGAAGAGCATATTGGCAAGGAAGACAAACAGCATCCACTTGCTGATGAAAAGTTAACTGAAATACTAAAAGACGCAGGCTATAATATCGCCCGCCGTACAGTTGCCAAATACCGCGAGCAAATGAATATCCCGGTTGCTAGGTTGAGAAGGGAGCTTTAGCAAGAATTTCGGAATTCGGATTTTCGATTTCGGATTTATTTCCTCCCACCCCCTTTAGGGGGCTTGGGGGCCTAAAAAGTATGCTGCGGGCAGGTTACCTTATACCTGTTGTTCAAAAGTAAACTGATCACTATTTCGTGGGTTCCGTTGCTTACCGTATTCAGGGCGGAGGTAGTGATATCATAGGAATATCCAACATTGATAAAGGAGCTGATATTTAAGCCTGCCAATACCCCGAAAGAGTCTCCGTGGCGGTATGATCCTCCGAGCCAAAACTTATCCTGGAAAGATATCTTGGCATTAATATCATAGGTTAATGGCACCGGGTTGATCTCTTTTATCAAAAACGAAGGCAAAATCGTTACATCATCTGTCAGGAAAAATTTAACCCCTCCGGTCAAAAAATATTGCGGAACAGTTTTACTTGCGTTTGCTGAATGGGTTGAACTAAAATAAAGATTTTGGGGAAGTATTTGCTGCACAGACGCGCCAAAGTAATAATTGGACGAATACAACCAAATACCCGTATTCAGGTCTGGCTTCCATTGGCTGTTATTCCCGTTGGTAATTGCAGGATCATTCGGATTTTCCAGTGTGATCTGGGAAGTATTTAAGCTGATATGATTAAAACCCGCGGAAACGCCCACTGCCAAATTTAAACGGTCAGTTAAGCCCAGGTGATAAGCGTAATCTATGTCAATATTAGTGGTATTGATCGGTCCGGCAACGTCAGAGACTATATTGAACCCCAACCCATGGTGAGGTTCGGCAGCCATATAATTTTGCGTGTACAACCTGCTCGAAGGGTTAACGCCCCCTTCAGCAGGGAAAGCGGTAGCATCACCCTGCAAAAAGTCATTTCCCAAAGGAAAATCAATAGTTAAATAACTGGTTACAGGAGCACCCTGCAAACCAGTCCATTGGCTACGGTAACCGGCTTTTACATCGGTGTAATTTTCAATACCTGTTACCGCTGGATTTAACAATAAGTTATTAAAAACATATTGTGTGTACTGCGGCTTTTGTTGTGCTGATGCTAAGTTTATGTAAGCAAAAACCCCTAATAGTATAAGTAAAATTCGTTTCATCTAATTTTATCTGATATTTGCTACAAAACCTGATAAAGTATTATGACCATTTTTAAGGTTGATAATATAGTAATAAGTAACAGTTGGTAATTGGTCGTCTTTATATATCCGATTCCATCGCTCGCGATAACCAATTGACGAATATACATTTTCTCCGTATCTGTTGTACACATCAACTGTACAATTTAAGTAAGAATTAAGATATTTGATATTACAGGCCCCATTCATACTACCGGCATTAGGGGTAAACGTATCAGGTATCACAATATTGCGGGTTAAGTAAACGCGTTTGCACAGAGTCATAGGAACAGCAAATGAAGCCTCTGTTCACAGGAACCGCATTATTTAAATAATAATTAAACAGGCTTATTACACTTAGGCCTCCGCCGCAGCGTTTCAACAAAATTACAAGCAATTTTGATCGCCGCCAATACGTTAAAAAAGTATGGTGCGCCTCGTTCATATATTTATTTTATGATAGCAATAAATCCTGACAAAAGCTTACTATCATTTTTCAGGTTGATTACATAATAATAAGTTCCTGTAGGTAATTTCGCCCCTTTGAAGGTGCCGTCCCATGGCGTTCCGTAACCAATTGATGAATAAACACTTTCTCCATACCGGTTAAATATTTGTACGGTACAGGTGCTGTAAGTATCCAGGTATTTAATGTTCCATGTATCGTTGATACCATCGCCGTTAGGCGTAAAAGTATTAGGTATAACAATGGCCCCGATAACACTAAGCACGCCCAGAACAGGAGTTATGTTATAATCGTTTGATGCATAGCCGCTCAATGTAATAGGATATTGCCCAATAGGAGATGAAATATCAGCTATCGTATTTAAAACAACGGGGCTGGTCAAATCAGCCGGGGTATCTCCATTAACAAAACCGGTGTAAGTTGCTGTTAACACCGGGTTCGCCGTCCCGAAGGTTTTACGTTTATTATCAGCCGTAATGTTTAATGGTGCAGGAGTAACCGTACTTACCGGCATGTCAATACTGGCGTCCGAAGCTCCGGGGCTCTTTAATACAATCGGACCGGCATAATTACTACCCACATGAGTGGTGGCAGCCAAGCGGATATAAACCTGCGTACCAACTGAACTTATCGCAACTGAAGTGCCAAAAGTAACATCGTTTGAACTTACTTCGAAGCCCGGAGGAGGTATTACCAAAATACCGGAGGTTAAGCCAGAGCCTAATACGGTAAAAACTGCAGAGGTGGAAGCCGTGCCGTAAATAGTATTTAACGGAGACAATGGGCCAATTACCACGATATTTGGCGGAACAGTTGGGTTTACAGTTATTGTAAACGGAACCGGGGTACCTGTACAGCCCGTGCCGGGGCTTGTTGGTGTAGCAATAACGTGGGCGATAACAGCTACTGTACCCGTATTTACTGCAGTAAACGCGGAAATGTCGCCGGTGCCACTCGAGGGCAACCCAATTCCCGGCGCATCATTTACCCAATTAACGGTGCTTCCATTCGCACTAAAATTAATAGCGTTTGTTTGCTGCCCGTTTATATAGGTCGGCGAAGGCACATTACCATCCATTACCGGCGGTACGTTTACAACTCCGGAGATGCTACCCACATTTACTGGAGCAGCCCCGGGGGAGGTTAACATCACACCGCCTGTAAAATTCCCCGCAGTAGTGGTGACGGCCAATCTTATATAAACGATAACACTATTAACAGTTCCGCCCGTTTGGGGGATAGTAAGACTATTGGTATATCCACTGCTTGCATTCAGTGAAATTTCAAATCCCGCAGAAGATACTGCAGCGGTGATTCCGCCCGTCAGGTTGGTTGCGTTAACTGTAAACTGCTGTATATTGGGGCTCATGGATGCTGCGCCCAAACAGGCTATATTATTACCGGTTGCGATAGCTGGTGCGATGGATGGCGAAGCGCCGGCTGCAGGATTTACCGTAATAATAAATGAAACAGGCGTACCGGTACAACCGCCCGCTACACTTACCGGCGTCGCAATAATTGTTGTCGTTATTGGGGTATTGCCTGCATTAACGGCCATAAAAGGCAAAATATTGCCAGTTCCGGTTGCAGGCAGGCCTATTCCGGGGTTGCTATTCGTCCAGCTAATATTGTTTCCATTGGCAATGAAATTAATGGCAGAAGTTAATTGTCCGCCCGTAAAAACCTGCGGAGACACCCCGCCCATGTAAGGCAGACCGTTTACAACAGCCGAAAGTCCGGCATTTACCGTACCTGCCCCTGGTGACGTAAGTGTCACCCCTCCCGTTAAATTCCCTGCACTGGTTCTCGCGGCGGCCCTGGCATAAACAACCACGCCGGCCACTGCTCCACCTGTCTGCGGGATCGTTAAGCTGGCGCCATACCCGCTGTTAGGATTCAGGGAAATCTCAAATTGGGTGCCGACTACCGTGGCCGTGATATCCCCGGTTAAATTTGTCCCGCTAACCGCAAACTGCTGGATGTATGGACTAACAGAAACAACACCTAAACAGGCTACAATTTTTCCTGTTGTGATTGGTTGTGCGATGGTAGCAACTGCTGCAGGAGCGGGATTCACGGTGATGGTAAATTTGACGGGCGATCCTATACAACCTGTACCGTTTTTTAAAATATTACCGCGTAAACCCGGAAACTGTCCCACAGGAATTGTAGCTATTACAGAATTAGCGCTGATATCAAAAACGGATATAGATGCTTTGTCGAAATTGCCTATATACAACAATGTCCCATCCTGGCTCACCGATACGCCTCCAGGGGTCGAAGAAGTAGGTATTACCGATATCACCGCATTTGTTAATGTACTAATAACCGATACAGAACTTGAATTTCCATTTGTAACGTAAACCAACTTACCATCAGGGCTTACAGTAATTGCATCAGGTTGCGCCCCTACCGTAATAGTTGTTAATAATTTATTTGCCGCGGCGTCAATCACCGAAACATTGCCTGAGTTAAAATTTGCGACATATACCCTACTGTTATCGGGGCTAACGGCTACCGCTATTGGAGCAGTGCCAACGCCGATGGTAGCAGCAACAATATTTGTTGCCGTGTTTATTACCGAAATATTGTTTAAACCAGCGCTCGTTACATACACAAATTTACCATCCGGACTGACTGCTATGCCCTGTGGATTTGACCCTACCGTTATTTTTAAAATTACTTTATTTGTGGCAGCATCGATCACTGAGACCGTTCCGTCTTGCATATTTGCCACATATACCCGGTTTCCATCGGCACTTACTCCAATTCCCTCAGGGCTCACTCCTACCGGAATCGATGTCAGTAAAGAATTGGTTGAAGCGTCAATTACCGAAACTGAATTTGAGGTTTGATTGGTAACATAAACAAAATTACCATTTGGGCTTACCGATACGCCCCATGGTGCATTTCCGACAGGGATCTTCTTGATGACGGTGTTGGTTGTTGTGTTAATTACCGAGACATCGTTAGACCCATAATCGGGAACATAAGCAAACCCCGCAGATATTGGGGTTGCTGTAATGGTAGCCTTAACCGGGCTGCTTCCTGTATTCACCGCTTTAAATGAGGGTATATCCCCTGTCCCGCTGGCTGCTAATCCTATCGCGGGTGTATCGTTAACCCAATTAAAAGTATTGCCGGTACCGGTAAAATTTATGGTGCCAACTAACTGACCATTGTTAGCTTTTAGAGGGGGAAGCGTATTCACAGTGGGTAACGCATTAACCACGCCGGTTACGGGAATTTTAGCAGGTTGTGCCCCAGTAGATGTAATAGAAACATTGCCAGAAACTGCCGGAGCCTGAGCCGCCGCAGCTGAACGCACATAAATAACGGTATTATTTACTGAGCCTCCCTTTTGAGCCAACGTTAAATTTGTCCCAAAGCTATTTGCCGGAATTAATGAGATCTCAAAATTATTAGGGGCTGTTAAATTGATATCATTGGTTAAATTACTTCCCGAAATGCTAAACTGCTGAATATTGGGGTTTGCCGACGCTGTGCCTACGCATGCGGCGATGGTTCCGGCTACTGGGCCGGTGGTGATGGTTGGGGGTGCGGAGGCGGCAGGGTTTACAGTGATGGAAAACTCAACAGACTTGCACCCTGAAACAAAATTACCAAGAGAATATTGATTATATCCACCAGGCAGATTAATTGTGGCCTCGGCGAGGTTAGTTTTTGTATTAATCTCAGTAACAGTGTTTAAGCTAGAATTTACCACATATACCTTTAAACCATCGGGGCTTACTGATATTCCTTCCGGAGCAGACCCCACAGGAATATTGGATATTACCTTATTTGTTGAAGTGTTGATTACGGAAACAGTGTTTGAAACTGAATTCGACACGTATAGGAACTTGCCATCCGGCGTAATAGCAATTCCAACAGGATTGGATTCGACAGGGATAGAAAAAACAGCATTTGTTGCGGTATTTAAAACTGACACATCATTGGAAGCATAATTTGCTGTATATGCGTAGCTTCCCGCATAGTTAACTACAATGCCGATAGGTTCCTGACCAACTAAAATTCTCGTTACAGTCCCGGTTGAGATATTGACGATTGAAACGGTATTGTCGATCCAACTACTCGCATATAAAATAGTCCCACTGTTGTTAATTGATATACCCCAAGGACTGGAAACTCCTGTTATTACAGAAATCACTTTGTCAGTTAGAGTATTAATAACTGAAATTGAATTTGAATTGGCATTTGATACATATAAACGGCTACCGTCAGGACTTACTACTACACCCATAGGATGTATCCCAACCGGGATAGTCGCAATATTCTGTCTCGTGGTTGTATTGATGACATAAATAACATTTGACCCTGGATTTGCTGCGTATAGCCAATTACCATCGGGGCTTAAAGATACGGCCTCTGCCCCGCTCCCAACAGGAATAGAAGCTATTGGCATATTTGTGCTTACATCGATCACTGAGATGTTATCGCCGTATCCTTCTGGTGTATACACGTAACCTGAAGCCACCGGCGACGCTGTAATATTCGCCTTAACCGCCGTGTTCCCATTATTCACAGCAGTAAATGAACTGATATCCCCCGTCCCGCTGGCGGGTAAGCCAATGGCTGGATTATCATTTACCCAGTTGTAAACACAACCACCAGTAGGAAAACTGATTGCACCCGTTAAATTACCGGCGGTAACTGATTGGTCGGTTTGCGCCATTGCATTTGGGCAGAAAAAAAACAGGAATATATTTAAAAAAAGCAGGGGTCTTTTCATTCGTTAGCGTACCTCATGTAGTTCAAAACGACCTGTATGCCTCAATGTGCAGACCTGCCGAAAAAGCCTCTAATATATAAAATAAAAAGACGTCAGCCAGTTAATCTTCAATAATAAGCACGGTTAAACAACATGGAGCCATTGGGCGCGAAAATACGCAAGAGGCGCTTTTTTACTACTATTTTAAAAGCATTTTCGCGCAGGCCTTACTTTAAAAAGCAATAAACTTATATTCAGAAGGTTTCCAAAAAAAAGCTTCAAATCCGCAAAGGATTACTGTTAAAAAAACTTATCCGGGTTTGGCACCAGGTTTAAAAACCTTGTAAAGTTCTCAGCATAATGTGATTGATCCAGCTTATAATAAAACGCGCCTTTTTTTGATGAGAATTTATCCTTCTCCGGCAATTTGATAAGTAAACCGGTAGATAACAGCTTACGGCTGAAGTTCCGGTCGTCAAAAGTGGTGTTATATACCCCTTCATAAAGGGCCTGAAGTTGCGGAATGGTAAATTTCTCTGGCAGCAGCTGGAACAATATAGGGTGCAAGGCGGCTTTATAACGCAACTGACGTTGGGCCAGCTTAACCATTTCGTTATGGTCGAATATCAGTTCAGGCATTTCACTCAGCAGGAACCACTCAGCGTGATACTCATCATTGATCTGCTCTTCATATTGATGAATATCGATCAGCGCAAAATAAGCGATTGATAAAGTACGTTCAACAGGGTCACGGTCGGGCTTGCCAAATACCTGGAATTGCTCCATGTAAACATTTTTCAGTCCGGTGCGCAATTCCAATATACGGTTAGCGGCATCCTCAGGGCTCTCTGAAGGCTGGATAAAGCCGCCCATCAGGCTCCATTTGTCTTTTTCGGGCTCAATGTTGCGGTGAACCAGCAATAATTTTAAGTTCCATCCGTCAAAACCGAATATGATACAATCTGTAGCAACTAATATTCTTTTTTGACCTGTATATCTCTGCATAATAGGTTTGTAGTAATTTACAAGTGTAAAAAAAAAAAATGAATTTGGTTGATAAAGTTGACTAAGTGAGTGGTTGATCGAGTTGAAAATTAAAACTTATTCAACGCAATTAACTCACTCGTTTCCCATGCAGCAGCATCTCCATTGCATGGTCAAACGAGCCGGCGAGGATCACTTCGCCCGAGTTAACGAAGTATATTTCATCAGCGTTCTCAATAGTGTTCAGCCGGTGTGCAATAATTACCCGTGTAGTGGTTGCGGGCAGGTTATTTAAAATATCGCTCAGTAATTTTTCTGTAATGGTGTCAATATTCGCCGTCGCCTCATCCAAAATGAGTAATTCCGGATTACGCAAAACAGCCCGCATAAAGGCAATCAGTTGTTTTTGCCCAAGGCTAATACTATCGCTATTCGAAAGTACCTTTGTATCCAGCCCCTGCTCAAATATGGCTAATAAACTACCGAGGTTGGCATCCAGGATTACCTGCTCCAGTTGTTCGTTGGTATGGTTTACATAAAGTTCGTTTCCATAAAGGATATTTTCCCTAACCGTGCCGGTAAACAAAAAAGGTTCCTGCAAAATAAAGCCAATCTTTTTGGTTCGTTCCAAAGGTTGATAGCTACGAATGTCTTTTCCATCTAACAATACCGTCCCCTTTGTGGCATCATACAAGCGCGCTATTAGCGAGGCCGTAGTAGTTTTGCCACCACCCGTAGGGCCAACCAGGGCATAGGTTTTACCTCTTTCCAGTTTAAAGTTGATGTTGTGCAATATCTCCTTACTTTCATCATAACTAAAATGCACATTCCTGAATTCCAAAAGCGATGATGACGGTTCAGTTACGCCGGCTTTTACGGTAACCAGATCCGTTTCAAGCGCCAGGATATGAGAGATCCTGTCCCAGGCTGCCATGGCAGTTTGAAAACTTGTCCAAAGTGCTGCCAGTTGCCGCAACGGGTTGTAAAACTGGTTAGCGTATGAAAAATAGGTAATCAGTGCCCCTGCCGTAAATTCCCTTATCGATATGAGATATATCCCATAAGCAAACACGATCAGTTGCGCTATGCTTGAAAACAGGCTATAAACAGGAACAAAGCTATTGTTGGCGATACCAGCGCCTATAGCGGTTTGATAATTGTCGTTATTAGCTTCGGCAAAGCGCCTGCGAAAATAATCGCGACGGTTAAAGGCGATGATTACTTTAAAATTGTTGAGGCTCTCCTGTATTTCGGCACTTAAACCGCCAAAACTTGTCAGGTTTTTAGCATTTTTCCGTTTTACCCAGGGTGATGTAAGCACCGTAAAGACCAATATCACTACGCCCGGAACCAAAGTTGCTGCGCCCAACGTCAATTTTACCGACAATAAAAATATACCGGCACCAAGCATCGTAGCAATGCTACCAATAAACTGCATCAGTGATTGTGAAAAAAACTGGTTCAGCTTATCGGTGTCATTATTAATGCGCGAGATCAGGTCGCCGGCCTTATTCTGGTTGAAAAAACCAACCGGGAGTATTTGCAGTTTATTAAATATAGCATTCCGCAGGGTAAAAAGCATCCTTTGCCCTACGCCGCCCATCATGATGGTTTGAAAATAACTCGAGAAAAACGCGACCGCATACATGGCAAGTAAAATACCGCAATTTACCAGCACACCGTGGTAATCTTTGTGCGCTGTAAAGATGTATTTATCGATTGTTTTGCCAATAAGGTACCATGCGTAAAGATTCAATCCTGAATTTACTAATATCGCTGTCAGCGCCATCCATAAGTTTTTGCGCTCGTGCGAGATCAATTGCAACAACTTCCCCAATGACGACCACGTAGACGATTTGGGCGCGTCTGCCTGCAGCTCGTTTAAATTATACTTCATAGTTGCTGGTGCTTTGTTGCGAATTAAAGATCTGCACATATTCGGGGCTGGTCTGCATTAACTCCTCGTGTTTGCCGGTTGCCACAATCTCGCCCTGCATTAATAAAATGATCCTGTCATAATGTTCTACCGAGGCGATCTTTTGCGTCACAGAGATCAGCGTTAAACCCGGGTAATTTTTTTGCACATTCCCCAATATCTTGTTCTCCGTACTGGTATCTACGCGGGCGGTGAAATCATCCAGCAATAAAACCCGGGGTTGAATAGCCAGCGCACGCGCCAGCATAATGCGTTGCTTCTGACCACCTGAGAGGCTCGAGCCGCGCTCAGAAACAACTGTACTGAGTTTAGCAGGCAATGAGTTAATAAAATCGCCAAGCTCCGCCGTATCAATTGCCTTTTGTAATGACTCATCAGTCACGGTATCGCTAAAGGCTATATTTTCCCTGATGCTCATGTTAAAAATAATGCTATCCTGGAAAACAAAACCAACCTGGCTGTGAAACGATTCGCTGTCATAATCATCAATATTCCGCCTGTCGAACAATATTTCCCCTGACGTTGGCTTGATGAGCCCGGTCAGCAAATAGAGCAATTGAGATTTGCCCGCGGCCGTAGGGCCAATAACGGCGATTTTTTCACCAGGCTTAACAATAAACGATACAGTCTTTAATGCAGGTTTTTGTCCATAAATTACCGACACTTCTTTTAGCTCGATCCTGCCTTTAAGTGTTTCAACCAGGGTGCCCGTTTCCGAAGTATCCGTTGCCTCTAATACCTGGTTGATGCGTGTGAAGGATGCCGTTGCCTGCGCGATGATGTTGCTCATAAAACCGATCACAAAAATGGGAAAGATGAGTTGCGACAAGTAACTGTTAAAAGCGGCAAAATCGCCCAAACTCATGGTATTATTGATGATAAAGTGCCCGCCAACGGCCAGTATAGTTAGGGTAGCAATATTAGCGGTAAACGTAATGATAGGGATCAGTCCGGCAAAAAGCCTTAAAATACCCAAACCAATATCTCTCGCCTGCGTATTTGCTTTCAAAAATTTATCAAACTCCAGTTGCTGCGAATTGATGACCCGGATGAGCGCTGAACCCAGGATACTTTCGTTGATGACTTTATTCAGCCAGTCGATCACTTCGCGGCTCTTGCGGAACAGCGCCCTTACCCTTTTTAATACATAGGCAAATGTCCCGCCAATGATGGGGATAATGGCGATGACGCAAAGACCCAGTTTCCAGTTGATCGTCAGTAATAAAATACTTCCCCCAATAAGGGTAAAAACCGAAGAGATGATATTCACCAATGCCTGGGAAACAAACATCTTGATTGAATCAACATCAGAAGTAAGGTTTGTGAGCAGTGTTGATGGGTTTACCCTATCAATAAAAGCATTGCTTTGCCTCGAAATTTTATCTGAAAGCCGGCTCCGTAAATCGCGTGCCACCCGTTCAGAAGTGTAGGTTTGCACGATGGTTTGTAAGTACCCAAATATAAAAATAAGCACAACCGCCCCTGTAAACGTAACAAGGGTTGGATTAACATTGAATTTTGTATGCCTGATAAAGCTTTGCACATAATCATCGATACCATGCTGGATGATCTTTGGCAGCCACAAACTTATACTGTTACTAAACAGCGCAAACGCAATTAGCAGCGAAAGCAAGCCCCTGTATGGTTTTAAAAGGCTAAAAATACCCGGCTGTTTGGGTTTGATATCAGGTTTCTCCATAGGTTTTTGTTGATCAAACAATAATCGCCCGTAAAAATAACAGCAGATGCAGTGGATTTATAGGATAACCCGGAATATTTTTTTCTGCATCAGAAAAAGCAAAAAATCCCGTTAACAAAATAGCTGCTGTGTTAAAAAGGGAGACGATTCAACGAGGAGAATATTTTTGATCACAGATTTTTTGATTTCACTGATTTAGCAGACGATAATTACAATTTCATAAAATCAGCGCAATCAAAATAATCACAGCGGACGATTGAAGAAAGAGAATATTTTCGATCAATGTTTTTTGATTTCACTGATTTCACAGACGATAATTTCTATTTCAAAAAATCAGTGTCATCAAAATAATCATTAAAAATCTGTGATCACCCCGTATGCGCTAATTGAAAAATAGTAAGCAGGTGATGTGCCTCGTGGAGCAGGAAAAACTCCGTCCACTCTATAATGGTTAACTTTCCATATTTAGCGTGGATCCCTATACGTTCAAGTTTATCAGGTGGGGTGTGGTTGATCAACTGGTAGATCACTTCCCTGTCAGCCGTGATTTTCTTTAACAATTCGTAAGTCGTAAATGCGCAATATATTTCAAAACCGTCATCATCCTCAGCGCGGTAAGCCTCAAACTCCGGTTCTTCCATAGTAAGAATTTTACGGATCCGGTCAAGAAAAACAGGTTGATATTTTGCCAGGTGGGCAATGTTTTCATGAATGGTCCATTTCCCTTTTCTAAAATGCTGGTTTAGCTGCCGGTTATTTAAATGAATTATAAGCGATGCAATTGTTTTATGCTGATCTTTTAAGCGTTGTGTTAATGAAGAATAGATCATAGTACGCTATTTAACGAAAATTGAGGGAAATTGTTGGTTTGTTTGACAATTAACGAGATTTCGATATAATTTCCTAACTCTATCATTCCATTTTGCCTCACCTAAATCCTCTCCAAAGGAGAGGACTTCGATGCAAAATGGTCAATTTCCGGCGTTATAGCCTCGCTACAGGCTCCATCTCCTTTAGAGAGGGCTGGGGTGAGGCGAACGGAGCGTTCATATCAAACTCCTGTTAAAATTTAGGGTATATTTTTAAAATCTATGGATCAATTCCCCCAGTGTTTTAAGGCTTTTTTCGATTGCTTCATCATAGGGAATTCCAAAGCTTATCCGTATAAAATTGGTAAAACGGCTATCGGTACTGAAGATCTGCCCCGGCGAAATGCTGATATTATAATTCAAGGCCCGCTCATACAACTCAAAGGCATCAACTTTTTTATTTAGCTCAATCCATAAAACATAACCGCCCTGCGGCCTGCTGATCTTAATATCCTCCGGAAAATATTCTGCAATAGCCTGCGTATAACGCAAGCACTGCGAATGAAGCTTTTTACGCAGGTTCCGCATGTGCAGGTCGTACCGCCCGGTTTCAAAAAAATTGCCGATGGCGGCCTGCGTCGGCGTGGCCGATGAAAGCGTTTGCATTAATTTCAGTTTGATCACCTCTGCTTTAAATTTACCCGGTATACACCAGCCTACCCGGTAACCTGGCGCCAATGTTTTTGATACCGATGAACAAAGCAATACCAGGCCATGTTGATCATAACTTTTGCAGGTGCGCGGCCGGGTTTTTCCAAAATACATTTCACCATAAATATCATCCTCAATCAGTGGGACTTCATTTTTGGCCAATAGTTCGACCAGTTCCTTTTTCTTGTCGTTAGTCATGCAATAGCCTAATGGATTGCTAAAGGTTGGCACAAACAGGCAGGCTTTTATCTGATGTTCAGCAATCGCCTTTCTTAAAAAATCGAGGTCGAGCCCATCATTCGGATCAGAAGGAATTTCCAGTATTTTCAACCCCAGGCTTTGCACAATCGTAAAGATCCCAAAATAGGCCGGGCTTTCAATCGCAACCACATCACCGGGTTTTGTTATCGCTCGCAGGCAAAACACCAGGGCCTCCATACAGCCCTGCGTGGTAACCACATCCTCCGGCAATATATTCCCACCCCAGCTAAAAGCATGGCGGGCAATATGTTTCCGCAGGTTTTCGTTTCCCTGGATCTCTTCATAATTGATGCAACCGCTCGGGCTTAGCCTGATCGCTTCCATCATTGATTTGTTTAATTTCGCCTGGGGCAATAACGATAAGCCCGGCGATGCCCTCGACAATTTCACGATACTATCGCCGGTAAAATGCCGGTAAACCATCGCGATCATCTGGTCGAGGCTCCGCTTTTTGGTTTCCGGCTGTTTCTCCGCCTTATGCTGATCAAAGGACCGCGCCGGTGTATATCTTACGTAATAACCCGACTTCGGCCTCGCTTCAATCAGCCCGTTCATTTCCAATTGAACATAGGCTTTATAGGCGGTGCTCAGGCTGATCCCCTGTTCCTGGCTCAAAGCACGAACCGAGGGCAACTTCTCGCCCGTTTTTAACAGCAACTGCCTTATCTGGCTGCCTAATCGATCAGCGATCTGCATATACAAAAAGTCTGCATCGTGAACTAGTTTTTTGGCTGAATGATCTATCATATTTTAAATAGCAATAAACGGGTTTTGGGTGAACGCTTTTCTGATGACATTTGTCATGAGAACCAAGAGGAAAAGAGCCAAGAGTCAGGAAAAAATAGACACTTTTTCTTTCGGACTTCCGGACTTTCCCGACTTTCGGACTCCCCCATCTGTTATGCGCAAAAATAATAAATCTGAATCTGTTTTATTACTAAATTATATTTCATTTTTGTATAAGTTTAAATGATCATGGAAGAAATAATTACAAAACCGGAAATTGGATTAGACCCGGCAGACTGGAACGACATCAAAACCCTGGGCTACCAGATTATTGATGATATGGTGGACTACCTGAAAAACATAGGCGATCGCCCCGCCTGGACGCCGATCCCGCAGCATGTAAAAGAAGAATTTAAGAAACCGCTGCCCCAAACCGGGACGGATATATTTACTATTTACGAAGAATTTAAACAAAATATCCTGCCCTACCCTGCCGGCAATATCCACCCTAAATTCTTTGCATGGGTGCAGGGTACCGGTACGCCTATGGGTGCCTTAGCTGACCTGCTTGCCGGGGTGATGAATAGCAATGCCACCATAGGCGACCAAAGCGCCCTCTATGTTGACAAACAAGTGGTTAACTGGTGTAAGGAATTAATGAATTACCCCACAGATGGCAGCGGAATTTTAGTGAGCGGCGGGTCCATCGCCAATATCACGGCTATGATCGTAGCACGGAACACCATGATCGCCAATGCCAAAAACGCAGGTGTTTACGCGGCAAACGGCAAGCTAACGGCTTACTGCAGCAGCGAAACACACAATTGCCTGGGCAAAGCCGCAGAGGTGATTGGCATCGGCAGCGATCAATTGAGAAAAATCCCGGTTGATAGCCGGTTTCAAATTGATGTGAAAGCACTTAGAAGTAAGATCCGCGAAGATAAAGCCAACGGCTTTATCCCTTTTTGCATCATCGGGAACGCAGGCACTGTAAATACCGGCGCTATCGACCCGCTGGACGAATTAATGCAAATAGCCCGCGAAGAAAAAACATGGTTCCATATCGATGGCGCTTTCGGCGCTTTGGCAAAACTCTCTCCGGCCTATCAGCAGCAACTAAAAGCCCTGGAACAGGCCGACAGCGTGGCCTTCGACCTGCACAAATGGATGTACATGCAGTATGAAGTAGGTTGCGTACTTTTTAAAAATGCAACCGCACACCGGGCAGCCTTCGCTACCGCGGTAAATTACCTCACTGCCCATGAACGGGGCCTGGCCGGCGGTCCGGAAACCATTTCCAATTACGGCATGGAACTTTCACGCGGATTTAAGGCGCTGAAAGTGTGGATGTCGTTAAAAGAACACGGCCTGGACAAATACAGCGAAATGATCACCCAAAACATTAACCAGGCGTTTTACCTTGGCGAACAGGTAAAACAACATACAGATTTAGAGTTAATGGCAGACGTCACCATGAATGTGGTTTGCTTCCGTTTTAACCCCGGTAGCCTGGATGTTGAGCAATTAAATATTTTGAACAAAGAATTATTAATGCGGATGCATGAAGCGGGTATTGCAGCTCCGTCATATACCCTGCTTAATGGCAACTATGTTATCCGCGCCGCTATTACCAATCACCGCACAAGAAGGGTACACCTGGATGAAATGGTGGCTGGTACCATAAAAATCGGTGAAGCTTTGATGAAAGAATTTGACGCAAAATTGTTCAAATTTGATTTTTTGACACAGTAAAATTTAAACTAAACAAAATAAGATGTCGCTCAACCCCATCGTCCGCCCCGTTGAACCAAGGGATTTTGAACAATGGCTGCCTCTTTGGGATGGTTACAATGGCTTTTACGGGCGCTCGGGTCCTACGGAGCTAGCACCGGAGATCACCCAAATGACCTGGACAAGATTTTTCGACGCCTATGAACCCGTACATGCGCTGGTGGCCGAAAGTGATGGCAAGTTGCTGGGCATCACACATTATCTATATCACCGTACAACAGTATCCATTGGGCCAATTTGTTATTTACAGGATTTATTTACGGTAGAGAACGCCCGTGGTAAAGGCGTTGCCCGCACGCTCATCAACGCAGTTTACGCGCAGGCTAAACTTGCCGGCGCATTCAGAGTTTATTGGCAAACACACGAAAGCAACCAAACAGCAATGCAGCTTTATGATAAGTTGGCCGAAAAATCCGGATTTCTAGTTTACCGGATGCCGATCTGATTTATTTACCAACCGACATTTTATACCAATATGACCCTAAATTTTAACCCGAAAGTTGAATATATCCTGGAAAATGACCGTGTTTTGTTAAGGCCATTGAAAGAAACGGACTTTGAATTTTTATTGCCTTTTGCCATTAATGAACCAGATACCTGGAAATACTCATACCTGAGCGCACGTGGCGAAGACGGCATACGCGCCTACCTAACCGACGCTATTAAGAACAGAGCTAAAGGCACTGAATATCCTTTTATTGTATTTGACAAAAAAACCGGTGAATACGCTGGTAGTACCCGTTTTTATGATATCCTGCCTGTTTATCAAACCGTACAACTGGGTTATACCTGGTATGGCGAAAAATTCAGGGGATCAGGCGTTAATAAACATTGCAAATTCCTGCTACTGCAGTTTGTCTAGTCCTGAAATAGGTTTACACATTAAGTAAACCCAAAATGGAGTATAAAAAT